>NZ_JCAQHY010000158.1:0-65501 GCF_059621045.1 Vagococcus sp. WN80Y | reverse complement strand
ATTGATGATAGTGTTATATTAACTTGATTAGCGATAAAGACAATAGGAGACTTGTGTTAGATTATCTTAGTTGACCTAACACGAGCTATCTCGATATCTTCTTAGCGAATGAGTTTCTTACTTGTCGATTGTTATTAAGCAGATTTTGGTGGTATCGACTTGTTCTGTTTTAAGACAGTGACTGCGACGTAGCAGATGGGCCACTAACTGCTGATTATCGGTATCCATCGTGGGAAGCCGATTAAGTGGTTCTGAAAAAAATGAGAGAGTCAATATTGTCTAGAAAATGTGTGACCCGAAAGGTGCTAATAACTGCCCCTGACTAGTATTAAAAGTTAGGGGGAGTTGTTTATGAGGTAAGCTTTCCATATCATAACGGTCTTTGATCAGAGGTAGAAGTTAGGCAATTCTTTCTTATGTTAATCATCCCTTTTTCTTTGCTCACAGTATAGCAAAATAGATCTAATGTGCTTGCTCCTTCCTATTATTGGGAGAAGATATCAAGATAATGCCTTGAGTTCATTCTGACATATTTATCAGTCAATGTAAAAGTGGCTAACTCGTGCTTTTTGATTAAGAAAATTACTTTTTTTGATAGAAACTATCAACGAAACTTGTTATATCAGGTATTATGAAGATTTTATCTAAGAAGCGACTAGTTAAAAAAGCATGAGTTAGGCGAGTTGCTCTTTTTGTTGTCATCAATTGAACTATGATGTAGATTAAAGCTCTGTTGGGAGGTCGCAAATGGTTTTTTTCAGCATAAAAAACATAAGAAATACGCTAAAGTAAAAGAAGCTAAGTATGTCAATCGCCAAACAGAAAAGCAATTTTGATAACTAATTGTTTAACCAACAAAACTAGAGAATAGAGTGTGACTATTAGAATTTAGTTTTGTTTTTTTGTTTAAGATACATTGAAATAAATAGGTGTGAAGGAAGTCAAAATAATTATTTTTGGCTTTCTTTTTGTTCGTTTATTAATGGGTATATAAATGAAAAAAAGCTGTTTGAAAGTTAAATAACATCAATTATTAGAGGGATTAGTTTAAAATGAATGTTATTTTGTCTCTCTGCTAATTAGAAAAGACATAATAAGAGGAATCGCCTATGAATCCCCACAACAAAGATTTAATATCAGTCATTTATCACGAAAAAGTGTTGATTAGATTAGTAACTATTCGTTTGTTATGGTAAAATTTATAAGTAAGATAGTGGGGATTACCTTAATTTTAGGTATAACCAAAGAAAAAATCAGGTAGTCTACATCGTTATTTATTAGAGAGCTTAGATTATTGACCGTATCAAATAAGATATGTTTTTTAATTAACGAGTAATTAACGAACAAGAGGTTAAATGATTAAATTGGTTAATTGGAAATGAAGTGGGTTCGACGAACTGTTTCGAATTAATTATTATCGAAAGAATTTATGAGGATAAGAGAGCTGACAAGGAGGATAAAGTATGGCAAAGGCAACATGGAAACTAACCGGCATCAGTCACTATTACAAAGGAACGTCTACTAAAAGACGACGAGACGTGCAGCAACAGGAGCTCATCGCCTTAGATCGTGTCACGTTTACCCAACCTTATGGTGAAATTGTTGGAATTATTGGCGGAAAAGGTGCTGGTAAAAGCACTTTGGGACGGATTTTATTGGGTGAGCTGGAGCCGAGTGAAGGGTTAATATCAGGTCGTTTAGATAATCATTATGCGCTACAGTTACCAGATCGGCGTAGTGAAGAGCGGACTGGCGAAAGTTATACTCGGCAACAGTTAGCCAAGTGGGGGGTATCCAAAAGAAAGATCCCCCAAATGGTTGAGCTGATTGGTAGTTTTTCTGAATTAGGAAATCAATTTCAACGTAAAATTCGTCACTATTCTGAGGGGGAGAAGAGTCAATTAGCACTTAGCATTTTATTACATATAGCGCCAACAATTATCTATATTGACGAGTCATTGTTAAATGTTAAGGAACATTTTTATCTTAAAGTTTTGGCTTTTTTAGCAAAGCTGAAGGAGCTTGGTTCTAGTATTTGGATTGAGACTAGCCAAGTCAATCGTCTTGAAGATCATTGTGATAAGTTGGTCTGGTTAGAATTTGGTCAATTGAAAAAATATGGACTTTTTACAGAGGTAATACGGGCATATGAGGTTTATTATGCTACTCTCCATTGTTTATCAACGGATGAACAGAAAGTTTTTTGGGAAGATGGTTATGAGGCACAGTGGGTTACAGATGATTCAGACGAATTGCAGATTAATGAGCAGGTTTTGGCCTATTCACAAGCAACTAAGATGGCTCATGCTGAAAAAATTGATGAAGAGGACGAGAGTGATGAGTATGAGCGATTAGCTAGAGAGGACTTGGTTTCTAGAGAACCATTGTCTCTATCCCGTAGCCAAAGTAGGCAAGTCAAACCTAAAAAAAGTCTTCGATGGTTAGGTGTGGTTGCTTTAGTGGCAGTATTAGTTGGTGGAGTTGTGTTTGCAGTTAATACACCTGCTATTAAAGGGCTGTGGCAGCCAAAAAAATTGCCAAATACTCAAGGTGTGAGTCGCGATAATAAGGAATCTACACTACCGTCTAGCTCGACTTCGTCGTCACAAGTAGCTGCTACTTCATCGGTTGAGAGTCATGAGCAATCCTCTTCGTCAAGTAGTGAGGAGGTGTCTGATACTTATGTGGTGAAGGCTGGGGAAACATTGTCGCAAATTGCTGAGAAACATAATGTAAGTATTCAACAACTACGTGAATGGAATAAGTTGACCTCTGACGAGTTACATCCGGATGTGGTTCTTGCCATCAATCAATCAGCTGCTAAAAAGCCTAATTCAGTTAATTCAACGGAGGTCGCTAGCTTTACTCATCAAGTCAAGCAAGGAGACACCTTGGAAACCATTGCAGCAGCTTATGGCGTGAGCGTTGCGGAGTTACAGGCCGTCAATCAATTAGATGGAATGATGATTTATTCTGGTGCCGTTTTATCGTTACCTATCTCGGCTACAAAACCAGAGGCGCCAGCTGCGGAAACGTCACCAGCAACTGTCAATGACCCTGTCAGTTCGCAACATGTTGTTGCCCAAGGGGAGACTCTTTACGGGATAGCGCGTAAATATGGTGTAGACGTTATGGATCTTCAAAAAGCCAATCGACTTCAAACTGAACAGTTAGGATTAGGTCAGGTATTGGTCATTCCTTAAAAAGTCCAGTTAATACTAGCCCCCTTAATATTCTTTAACAACAGATTCGTTGCTAAAGAGCGTTAAGGGGGTGTTTTTATTTCTTTTTATGATACGTTAAGCCCTGCTGAATACATAATTTTAGATCGTTAAGGGGAAGTGCTTCGGAAGGAGATAAAACAATTGCGCGATTTTTTGAGAAAGTGAGAGTATCAGAAAATTGTTCTCTAAATTGCTCTATTAAGCTAGTTTGACAGTGAAAAAAGAGCCCAAAGTTTTCTTGGCCAATTAAGCCAATTCTTATGGGGGTGCCTTCTTTAGCAGTATAGGTTGGCTGGTTCCATTTTAGATTTTCGATAAGTGGCTCGCCGGGCGTCAATTCGGCGCTAGTGTCAATAATTAATTGTCGAAGAGCTAGTAGGGAGGGCGCGAATTCAGGTGGATAGTTTGTAAAGAGTGCTTCAACAGTTTTGTCTGTAAAGGGGGTCATGTCACTACTCCTTTTTAAGTTTGTTTTTTATAGGAATCCAGAGTTGACTTTCATAGTTGTCAGAGGTCATATCTCCCTGAGGGTAGAGTTCAATCTGTGGCAGTGGTAATCGTTTAAACATAGGGCTAGGTAGCCCATCACTTATGAGTGATTTCTTCAAATCAATCATAGCATGGGAAAGTGAGCCTGTGCAAGTGAAGACTAGCCAGTCGGTTTTAGGAAAAGAAAAAATTGTAAGTTCATCATTGTCTGATTCAGTCAACGATGTTGTGGTTCCGATCGAATAATTAAAATAGTCTAGTTGTTGGTTATTAGAAATACCAAGTAGGCCCGCTGTTTGGCCGTCAGAAAGTGAAAAAAGAGTGGTCATTTGATCTGAGGTCAGAGCGGCCCATTTAGCGGTAATTTCAGTAAAATTTTCTTGCTTGTCAACAGTTGGAAAATGAGATTGGTAGCCAATAATGGTAAAGTATTCTTTAGTTTCAAGTTTGTAGTTCATATAGTTCTCCTTTAGTTTCTTTATTTAAGGAGAGTATCTCACACTAAAGCTGACAACATATTGTCATCCTTTATAAAGAGTGATCAATTCTTTTATTAAGCGTTGGTGTTCCTCTATTAAGTCTTTTGGTGCTAAGACATAAACATTGCTACCAAATCCTAGTAAATACCGAGCAACTTCTGGGAGGTTAGTTGATAAGAAAGTAACGATGACGTGATCGTCAGTAATGTCAATTTCCTCATCAGTGTAGTAATCATATAATAGACCCAATGACTCCCGTTTAAATTGTAGCTTAATGGTCTGCTGATTAATAGTCGGCCATTTTTTAGTTAAATCAGTGAATGGTACAAATGACTCAGTTAAGAGTTCTAATTGTCTAATTCGCGTAACTTTAAAAAAACGAAAGTCTTGTCGTGATTCACAAAACGCATATATAAACCAACTACCATTAAACAAAATCAACTCGTGAGGTAAAACAATCCTTGTGGTGAATTGTCCATCACTATTTACGTATTTTATCTTGACTTTAAGACTTTGAGATAGAGCTGATTCAATCAAGATGTTTTTTTGATAAACATTTTTTTCAACTATGGCTCGGTGAACAGTGGGGGAATCAATAGAAATAGTTGTCGTCGATTTAGTTGAGTCCTGCATTAATAGGGAAATTTTTTCTTTAATAACACTCTGGGCATGTTGTGTCCCTATTAAGTTTTCTTGTAGTTTGAGGGCTGTTAAAATCTTTTTCTTTTCTTCTTCGGTGTAGGTCAGAGAGTGAAGTTTAAAGGAATCAATCAGTAAGAAGCCACCATGTCTTCCAGAAAGTGAACTGATGGGAAAGCCAGCTTGTTCAATTGTTTCCATATCCCGAAAAATAGTTCGTTTTGAAACCTCAAATCGTTTAGCTAGTTCGGTAGTTGTCAATACTTGGTGATCTAAAAGTAGAATGATGATAGCCAAGATCCGTTCTATTTTTTTCATTTGATTGAGACTCCTTTAGCTAAGTTATTGTTTTTTCATTATACCAGACAAGAAGCTAGAAAAAACTCCCACTTAGCAATTAGTACTGAGTGGGAGATGACGTTATTAATTAGTATAGTTATCAAAGTAGCCTTTGATATAAACAAAAGGCGTTCCTTTGTCACCACTACCAGATGTTAAATCTGATAGTGATCCGATTAAATCCGTTAGGCGACGAGGGGTTGTTCCTTGAGCCTCCATAGCGCCGACTAAATCGTCTTCTTTATTTTCAATGTAATGAGAAATAGCTTGTTTCAATTCATCTCCACGTAAGTCCGCGAAGTTATTATCAGCCAAGTATTTCAATTTTACTTCGTTTGGTGTGCCTTCTAATCCTGCAGTATAGGCAGGGGAGACAACAGGATCAGCTAGTTCCCAAATTTTTCCAACAGGATCTTTAAAGGCGCCGTCGCCATAAACCATCACTTCGACATGCTTACCTGTCAGCTCTTTCAGTTTAGCTTGAATCCCATCAACAAGTGGCTGGCAATTATTAGGGAAGAGCTTGATGCCATCCTCAGTTGATTTATTAGAACCGAGGAGTCCATAAGCTTCGTTAAAGCCACTACCGTCTATTGAATGACTAAGAATATCATCCATCGAGTAAACTTTTTCAGCCCCATTAGCTTTTAGCGTTCGTTTAGTCCGTTGTCGTGTATGAATGTCACATGTTAGAATATTTTTTGTGTAATCTAAAATAGTTTTAGCGTTGTTTGAGAAAATAACGTCACATGTAGCTCCTTCGGCTTCGATTAATGATTTATAGTAATCAATGTAATCGACACCTGTAAAGGTGTGTTTTTTATAGCCAAAGTGTTCACGGAATTCAGCTTCCGTCAAAACGTCGGTCCAAGGATTAACGCCTTTTTCATCTAATTCATCAAGGTCTACTAAGTGATTACCAACTTCATCAGAAGGGAAACTTAACATCAAGACCACTTTTTTCAAGCCACGAGCCATACCACGTAAACAAATTGAAAAGCGATTGCGACTTAGAATTGGGAAAATAATGCCAACAGTGTCGTCACCAAATTTTGCGTGAACATCTGTTGCAATATGATCGATTGTCGCATAGTTTCCTTGTGCACGGGCCACAATTGATTCAGTAATCGTGACGATATCTTGATCTTCAATCGCAAATGCTTCTGCCTTAGCAGCCGTTAACACTGTTTCAACAATAATTTCTTCTAAATTGTCCCCTTGGTTGATAATTGGTCCACGAAGACCGCGGACAGTTGTTCCTACAGTTCTTTCCAATTGATTCTCTCCTTTAATTAAAGGTCTGACCATCAAAATTAGATTCTGACCTTTCTTGAAATTAACGCATAACTCGGCATTAATTACTTTATTTTGCCTCTATACTATACCCTATAATTGGGGTGGAAGTAAAATTTTTATTGGAATTATCTGATATTTTTAGTGAACAGAGCAGACAGGGGCTAAAGTGGTGTGTCCCTAGTGCTCATTAGTGAACAACTTTGTCCTTCTGTCGTTTAAACATAATTTTAAACTTGACATATAGAACGTACGTTCGTTATAATTTAATGTATCTTATTTAATAGAATGAGTTAAAAATGAGGCGGATTGTTTGCAACTCACACTTATTATTGTGAAGATGTATATTAAGAAAGATAGAGAGAGTCACAGTTGAAAGAAATAAATGAAGGAGTTCTTTCGGCTGTTTATTTGTATCAAAATCATAAGAGGTGAGGTGGTTGTTTGCTTGAATTTAAAGAAGTATCCAAACGTTATGACAATCAGCAGACAGTTCTTGATACTATTAGTTTGACTGTTGAAGAAGGCGAATTTTTTGTTCTAGTTGGTCCTAGTGGCAGTGGCAAGACGACAACGTTGAAGATGATTAATCGATTAATTGACCCAACTGAAGGGGATATTTACCTTCACCAGAAACGATTGGCAGACTATAATTTGAAAGAATTACGACTTTCTATTGGGTATGTGCTACAGCAGATTGCGCTGTTCCCTAATTTAACGGTTCAGGAAAATATTGAGCTGATCCCTGAGTTGAAAAAATGGTCACGAGTAAAACGAGAGGCTCGTGTGCGTGAGTTACTGTCTTTAGTTAACTTAGAGCCTGAAAAATATTTGACGCGAAAACCATCAGAGCTTTCTGGTGGGGAGCAACAGCGTGTCGGTATCTTACGAGCAATTGCAGCTAGGCCAGATGTTATTTTAATGGACGAGCCTTTTAGCGCGTTAGATCCTATTGCTCGTCAGCAGCTACAAGCATTAATTAAGGAAATTCACCGAGAAATTAAAAGTACAATTGTATTTGTGACTCATGACATGAAGGAAGCCGTTGAGTTGGGAGACCGTATTTGTATCATGCAGCACGGGAAAATTATCCAGATTGATACGCCAGAGATGATCCAACAGCAGCCTAAAAATGAATTTGTAGCCGAGTTTTTTAAACAAGAAACGTCTCACTCTGGCGTTGATTTTTCAGCGTTGACAGTAGCCGATGTGCTAGTGGTGAGTGATAATCCGTTGATGGTGCCAGAGGAAACGATCAGTATCAGGCCAGAACAAGCCTTAATCGAGTTGATTGAGTTGCTTCAAAGTCATCAAGTAGTCAGCGTAAGAAGTGAGAATGAGCTATTAGGGACAATTTCTAAGGTTGATTTACTCCATTTCTTCCAAGTAAGACTGAGAGAGGGGCATGCTGATGGGTAATTTTATGGAGACCTTGATCGACCGCAAAGAAGAATTACTGAAGGCCTTGTTTGAACATGTAGAAATTTCCCTCCTTTCATTGTTGATTGCAGTAATCATCGCTGTCGCACTTGCAATTTTATTGACTAATCACAAAAAAGTCGCTGAATTCATTTTACAATTGACAGGAATCTTGCAGACGATACCATCATTGGCTTTACTGGGATTATTGATTCCTTTAATAGGAATTGGTTCAGGACCGGCGATTGTGGCTTTGGTTGTTTATGCTTTATTTCCTATTCTTCAAAGTAGTTATACGGGATTGATTGAAATTGATGAGTCACTTGAAGAGGCAGCGGAGGCTTTTGGCTTGAGTAAGTTTCAGAAGTTAATTAAGCTGGAACTTCCTTTGGCCTTGCCAATGATAATTGCAGGCATTCGCACGGCAACTGTGATGATTATTGGAACGGCTACTTTAGCAGCATTGATTGGAGCGGGTGGTCTAGGAACTTTTATATTATTAGGAATTGATCGTAATAATATTAGTTTGATTCTGATTGGTGCCATTTCTTCAGCGCTTTTGGCAGTTCTTTTTAATGCCGGAATTCGCTATTTAGAAAAAGCCAGTGGCAAGAAAATCATCCTTGTCTTTACAACATTGTTAGTGTTCTTAGGTGGAACGTTTTTTTATACGTCACTAGGACAAAAACAGGAACTAACAATTGCTGGAAAGCTTGGCTCAGAACCGGATATTTTGATTAACATGTATAAGGAACTGATTGAGGATCAGACGGCTATTTCAGTTGAATTGAAGGAAAACTTTGGGAAAACGACATTTTTGTATAACGCGTTGAAATCGGATGAGATTGATCTTTATCCAGAGTTTTCGGGGACTATTTTAGAGTCGTTTATTAAGAAGAACGTGTCTTATTCTCATAATCCTCAAGAAGTTTATGAGTTAGCCAGAGATGAAATAGATGCGCAAGACAGTTTCGTTTTTTTGGAACCAATGAAGTATCAAAATACGTATGCAGTGGCAGTTAAGCGTGAATTTGCAGAGAAAAATGGACTTAAGACAATCTCGGATTTAAAAAAGGTTCAAAATCAGTTAATCGGTGGCTTTACTTTAGAATTTATTGATCGTGAGGATGGCCTAAAGGGCCTTGAAACGCTATATGGCTTGTCATTAGAAGTTAAGTCGATGGAGCCCGCTCTGCGCTATCAAGCGATTGAGGCAGGGGAAGTCAATGTGATCGATGCCTATTCAACAGACAGTGAAATCAAACAGTATGATTTAGTGAGCTTAACGGATGATAAAGAGCTGTTTCCACCGTATCAGGGGGCACCTTTATTGCGAAAAGCAACCTTGAAAAAATTTCCTGAATTAACTAATGTTCTTAATCAGCTTGCCGGAAAAATAACAGAAGCAGAGATGAGCGAAATGAATTATGACGTTAATGTGAACGGTCGTTCTCCAAGTGATGTGGCTCATGATTACTTAGTTAACCAGAAGTTGATTGCAGATTAGACATGAAAATGGTGTTGTGACTTATTATGTCACAGCACCATTTTTACGTCAGGTTTATATTCTAGCTTCTTTGGGTACTTTTAATTCTTTTATTAGACCGATTGCGAGTAGGATAACACTAATTTCGATAACAATGGGAATAAAGATAACGTCGAGTCTCAGAAAGACTAAACCAATCATAACTAAAGCGCAGCTGCTAAAAGAGATGAGTTTATAGGTTTTAGAGTTGTATAAGAAGCTGTAAGGTAATAAATGTGCACCGTAAATAATTGCATAGACAGGTAAAACTAATGTCGGTGCTTTGATAAGAGCTAGGATACAGATTAAAAGGTATAATAGTTGGTTATTAGTCGCAATGAGCAGACCTTGAGTTAATTGGTTTTTTGTAAATAGGTTAACGTTTAGTAGCTTACCCCAAAGCATGGAAACAGGCATGATGAGTGCCCCGCAAGAGAGAATGGCGATATTTCTGATTGTCAGGTCGTTAATGACTAACGTAAGACCGGTGATAATGAGCCAAATATATGAGGATGCCAGAATGAATGGTAATCCTTTTTTTTGTTGTTGTGCCGTTTGCTGAATCGTTTGTTCTAATGTCAATGAGTAGTGATTCTTCGTTTATATAAGTTTGTGTCTTGCCTTGTTTATAGAATAGCGTGTTTTTTGGGGAAGATAAATCGAAGTGGAGTTTGTTGCACATTTGTAGAGGTTTGTTGCAAAAATAAAACTATTGACAAATATAGGAAAACGGTTTACAGTTTACGTTAACCGGTTAATGTAAATTAAAATAAAGAATAAAAGGAGATTTTTTATGAATAAGTTTATCAATTTTCTAGATGAAAAATTCGTACCGATTGCCTCTAGAATCGGGGCGCAACGGCATTTGGTAGCTGTCAGAGATGGGTTTGTGGTGATCATGCCGATGATGATTGTCGGATCATTAGCGGTATTGGTGAATAATTTACCAATTGAAGCCTATCAAAATATGATGACGTCCATTTTTGGTGGGGATTCGTGGAAAAATTTGGCGAATTATATTTCTCAGGGAAGCTTTAATGTGATGTCGTTGGTAGTGACCTTTACAATTGCTGCGGCATTGGCAAAAAATTATGGTAAGGAACAAATTGCCACGGGAGCGATTGCATTGACATCTTTGGTGACAATTATGTTGCCATTGAAAAATGAAGAGGGCAGCAATTTAGGGTTACCTTTTTCATGGATGGGTGCTCAGGGCTTGTTTATTGCTATTTTTGTGGCATTGATTTCCGCAGAAATCTTTATTCGTTTGAGTAATAATAAGAAAATGGTTATTCAGATGCCTGATGGTGTGCCACCAGCAGTCTCAAAATCATTTGCATCATTAGTGCCAGCTATTTTAACTATTATTATCTTTGGCTTAATCAAAGTCTTATTCGATGTTGTTGGTGTCAGTGATATTCACCAATCTTTTTATGATGTGCTACAGGCGCCAATTGTTAAAATGGCTAATACACTGCCAACTGCTTTAATTATTGTGTTGTTGAATCATCTATTTTGGTTCTTTGGGCTAAATGGCGGTAGTGTCCTTGAGCCAATCATGCAAAGTGTTTATCTTCCAGCCATTGATCAAAATATTGTGGCGTTACAAAATGGAACGGATATTCCTAATATCGTCACAAAGCCCTTCTTTGATTCTTTTGTTTACTTAGGTGGAACGGGCGCGACCTTGGCTTTGGTCATCAGTGTGCTACTCTTTACTAAGCGCAATAAGCCTTATTCAGTGGTTTCTAAACTGTCATTAGCTCCGGGTATTTTTAATATTAATGAGCCAGTGATGTTTGGTTTTCCTATTGTGCTAAATCCGATTCTATTTATTCCGTTTTTGGTTATTCCGATGATCTTAACGGTGACCTCTTATGTGGCTCTTAGTATTGGGCTTGTACCGAAAACGGTAGTGATGGTTCCTTGGACGACCCCTCCGATTATTGGTGGCTTCTTAGCAACAGGTTCATGGCGAGGTGGGGCCTTGGCCTTGGTTAATTTCATTATCGCAATTGTGTGTTACATGCCATTCTTAAAAGCAGCTGAAAAACAATATCTAGATCAAGTTGAAGCGGGAGAAACGCATGAGTAAACAGTTAGGAATTTCAATTTATCCAGAGAAAACGACGGATGCTGAAAACATGGCATACATCGATTTGGCCGCAAGCTACGGGTATAAACGCATCTTTACTTGTTTTTTATCACCAGAGTTATCGAAGGAAGAATTATTGGCGAAATATCAGCCCTTAATTGCATATGGTAATCAACGAGGGATGGCGACCTATGTTGATGTGTACGCCTCGTTTTTTAGCAAAATGGGGATTGAGCTGAATGACTTGTCTTTCTTTCAGGAGTTGGGGGCAGCTGGATTTCGCTTAGACCGAAGTTTTTCTGGCTCAGAAGAAAGCTTGTTGTCTTATAATCCTGAAAAGCTGTTAATTGAGGTTAATTTGAGTAATGACACGAGCTATGTTGCAACGATTCTTGATTATGAGCCAAATAAGGAGCAGATTGTTGGCTGTCATAATTTCTATCCACAGGCGTTTACAGGATTAGATGAAGCTTTTTTCATTGAGACGACACGAAAGTTTCATGAGAAGGGACTTCATATCGCGGCTTTTGTTACGTCTCAGGTGGGACAGTACGGTCCATGGGATATAAGTGAAGGGCAACCAACCTTGGAGCGCGATCGCTATTTACCGATTGATTTACAAGCTAGGGGAATGTGGGGTTGTTCTGAGGTGGACGACATTATTATCGGTAATGCGTTTGCTTCGGAGGCGGAGCTGGCGGCTTTAGCTGGGATTGATCCGAGTGTAGTCAATTTGACAATTGAGTTGGCTGCTGACTTAACGACGATTGAGGAACAAATTTGTTTTGATGTGCTTCATTTTCAACGCGGGGATATTTCTAGTTATATGATTCGGTCAACCACACCACGTTCAACCTATAAGAAGCAGGTGATTGCCGCTAATCCAAGGCATAATCAGATTAAGCGTGGCGATGTTTTGATTGCGAATCAGTCGTATGGGATCTATGCAGGGGAATTGCAGCTAGCTCTCAAAGACCGAGAAAATAATGGACAATGGAATGTAATTGGTCGTTTGCCACAACAGGAGCATTTTTTACTTGATTACATTACTCCATGGAAAAAGTTTAAATTTAGAAAAGAAGTGATGTAATGGATACACCGGCAGTAGTAATCAATCGTCAGGTTATGGAAAATAATTTGATCAGAATGTCAGAGAAAGTAGCGGCGACAGAAACAATTCAATTGCGCCCACATATTAAAACACATAAAAATCAAGATATTGCCAAAAGGCAGATTGAACTTGGAGCTGTTGGGATTACCGTTGCGAAGCTTGGGGAAGCAGAAGTGATGATAGAAGCAGGGATTCAGGACATTTTTCTAGCGTATCCGTTAGTTTCAACTGAAAAAATTAGTCGCGGTCTGAGTTTGGCAGCCAAGATTAATCGATTTATTTTTAGTGTAGACACTCTGAGTGGGGCAGAGCGTCTTAATCAGTTGGCAGAGACAAGAGAGATGCTTGTGGAGGTTCGGATCGAGATTAATACAGGGTTAGCTCGAACAGGAGTGGAGCTGTCTGAGGCACTTGAGTTTGCTAAAAAGCTACAGGGCTTTCCTCACCTATTAGTAAGAGGCATTTATACCTATCGGGGATCTAAATTACTAGATGGGCAAGCAACAGCTGATACTTTTTCTGCGGGGATAGAAGAAGGGACAGCGATGGTCTCTTTAGCGAATGAACTGAGAGAATCGGGGATCGAGATTGTCGACGTCAGTGTCGGCTCTTCGCTAAGTATTGCAGGTGTTTTGGCAGTTGCAGGCGTTACGGAGGTCAGACCGGGAACCTATGTGTTTAACGATGCGATGCAGTTGTCTTATGGCGTCTGTAGTCTGATGGATTGCGCGGCAGCTGTTTTAGTGACCGTAGTTAGTAAGCATGGCAATCGGGTGGTGGTTGATGGTGGAAGTAAGGCGTTTGCGACAGACGTACAGCCGACAACGTCGCCAACTGTGCTGACAGGATTTGGCTATGTTAAGGGGTATCCAAAGATTATTTTTGAGCGAATGAACGAGGAGCATGGTGTACTAGTGCTGACCGATGAAGAGATTGAGGTTGGGGATCAGCTAGAGATTATTCCTAATCATATCTGTAGCACGGTTAATTTATATGATGATTATTACCTAGATCAACAAAAAACAAGAGTGATTGCTCGTGGGAAAATTCAATAGAAAGTAAGTGAGAAAAAATGTCAAAAGTAGAAGAAGTGTTAGCGAGTAAAGGGTTGTATTTAGAAGAAGTTCCAACCCCTGTAGCAGAATATGTACCGTCAAAGGTAGTGGGAAATCTTCTTTACACCTCAGGATGTGATTGTCGTCGTGGTGGCAAATTACTTTATTCTGGAAAATTAGGAAAGGATTTGACCTTAGAGGAAGGCCAAGAAGCGGCGCAACAAGTGGTGGTTAATCTATTGTCTGTCTTGAAAAAGGAATTAGGTGACTTAGATAAAATTAAGCAGGTTGTCAAGATGCTAGCCTTTGTTAATTCAACGGATGACTATAATGAGCAGCCGTATGTCATAAATGGCGCTTCTCAATTATTAGTAGAGGTCTTTGGTGAAAAGGGACGACATGCAAGATCAGCTATTGGCACCAATACACTGCCATTTGATACGCCTGTTGAAATTGAGTTGATAGTCGAGTTGTACTAATGGTAAACTATGAATGCGGCGTTATCTCGCATTCATAGTTTTTTTCAGTATAGAGTAGGCAGAGATAATAACGACAGATAAAGGTAAAAGTAGGTGGCAACAATGGGACAGGTAACAATCAAAGATATTGCTGAAATGGCAGGTGTTTCTAAAACCATTGTGTCGCAATATTTAAATAATAATTACAAGTTTATGAGTGTCGCAACAAAAGAAAAGATTGAAAAAATTATCAAAGAGACCAACTATATTCCTAAAACGAGTGCACGAAATTTAAAATTTAAAAAGATTACCGTACTCAATATAATCGTGGCAAATTTGGAAAGTTCCTTCTCCACGCAAATAGTACAGCAAATGGATAGACGACTAAATTCTGAAGATGTCCAGGTGATTATTTCTAATTCGGCTGATGATGTGAAAAAAGAGCGCTTGTTAATCGAGCAAGCTATTTCTCAAGATGTGGACCAAATTGTGATTTTTCCAGTGAGTGATAAAAAAGAGCATTATGACCTTTTAAGGCGCAACAAGATTGCGACAGTTTATGTGGATCGAATCCCAGTAGAAGAGACTGGTTTTTCTTGCGTCCTATTGGACAATAAGGAGGCGATTTCTGAGAGCGTCAATAGCTTAGTTGAGAGAGGAAATAAACAAATCGTTTATTTAAGTTTGCCACTTGTCGAGCATTTAACGCCACGTGTTGAACGGCTACAGGCCTTCAGTCAAGCGATGGAAACTCATCCAACCATACTTCCGACGATTATTTCTGGCAGTGAAGCCACGTTAAAGAAGCGCATCGATACGATGCTTAGCAGTAAGAATTTTTTTCCACCAGCATTTATAGCGTCTAATGATACCTGTTTGAAAATTCTGTTAAGACTATTAAAGGAGCGCCATTATCATGGCAAGGACTTTGATATTGTGACAGTTGATGGTCGAGAGCTTTTTGAGTTATTTAGTGATATTTACATGACAATAGAACATCCGATTGATGATATTTGTACAAAAATTATCGACTGTTTGAAGAAACCGCAGGAGCATCAAGGTATTTTCCGTTTCTCGCCCATCTATTATCGACGAGAAGATTAACAGCAGTTGACTAATAGAATGAATTAGACCCTCACTTGAGGGTCTTTTTTGCATCTTAGGTCGTCATTTTAACCACTTGGTCAAATTCGCTGGAAATGAAGGGAGAAGTCCTCTAAAATCGGAAAAGTAGAGAGTGATTAAACAACTAAAGGAGAGGTTACACATGACTAAACAACCAAAAAATGAGACAGCAACTAAAAAGGAACGAACTAAATTAAAGGTCTTTTTTCTGATATTTTTATCCTTACTGATGCCAACGCTGGCTGGTGTGATTATTGGGGTGAAAGAAATAACAGATCAGGCGACTATTTATTCTATTCAGTTTGTAGCGATTGCTTTTGGATGTGTATTAGCCTTAATTTGGGCAAAATTCAGTTCATTCCGTTTTAAAGAGTTAGGGTTCAGATCGTTTACAGTTGGCAAATGGTTAGTGGGGATTTTAGCAGTTGAGGCAGTGGCGTTTGTATCAGGAATTAATACGGGGCTAAATAGTCAGGTGATTTTATGGCTGTGCTTGTTTATGAGTGCAGTAGGAATTTTTGAAGAATTAGTGTACCGTGGCTTAATTTTCAATTATTTAAAGCGCGGAACAACTAAAAAAGCTATGATGTTATCAGCCTATTTATTTGGCATTGGCCACTTGGTTAATATTGTTGGTGGGGCAGATATAGAATTAACCCTTGTTCAAATTATTTTCGCTTGTTTATTTGGTCTTGTTGCAGTGGAGATCGTGTTGGTATCAAAAAGTATTATTCCCGTGATGATTTGGCATGCGTGTCACAATATTATTTCGAATGTAACGAGTTCGGTTGACGGTAGTCTTCTTGATTTGGGGATTGTTGCCGTTCAATGCGTTATCTTGGCAGTGACTGCTTTTCTATTGTGGCGACAATTGTTTCCATTAGCTAAAGTAAGTGAGGGTGCTATTTAATGATAAGGTAGAATTAAAAGTGAGAAGAGTTGCCTCTTCCCACTCTTTTTTAGTCGACTCGTTGTGCCACTAACATCAGGCTGCAGGTGCTAAAGCTGATTAATTCATTAGCCTCGTTAGTGATGGAAATCTCCCAAACGTGAACGCTATTTCCTTGGCTGACAGGAAGCGCGGTGGCGAAGATGGTTCCTAGACCCATACTTTTGACATGGCGTGTTTGAATATCCATGCCGACTGCCATTTTTTTGGTGGAATTTAGCCATGCATTAGCTCCCATGCTAGCGGCCGTTTCTGCTAGTAGAGCGGAGACCCCTCCGTGCATCAGTCCGTATGGTTGTAATAGGCGCTCGGTAATCTTAAGTGATAGACAGACCTTATGACTAGAAACCTCTTCCTCTTTGATTGCTAAAAAATTCATTATCGTCATGATTGACCTCTTTTTCTGCTTGTATTTTGTGTTATTCATTAAACCACAAAAAAGCATTTCCTTCAATTTTTTTAATGGAATCGTGTATAATGTGGTAGTTATAGAAAGGAAGTAGAGACGATGAGTTGGACAACGATTAAGGACTATCAGGATATTTTATTTGAAAAACAAGGGGCTATTGCGAAAATTTCAATTAATCGCCCTCATGTACATAATGCTTTTACCCCATTGACTGTATCAGAAATGATAGAGGCGTTCACTATTTCAAGAGATGATGCGTCAATAGGCGTGATTATCTTAACTGGTGAAGGCGACAAAGCCTTTTGTTCAGGTGGCGATCAAAGTGTGCGTGGCAATGGTGGCTATATTGGTGCCGATAATATTCCACGACTAAATGTCTTGGATTTGCAACGCTTAATTCGTGTGATGCCTAAGCCAGTGATTGCGATGGTGAAAGGTTGGTCAATCGGCGGTGGTAATGTCTTGCAGTTGGTTTGTGATTTAACAATTGCGGCCGATAATGCTGTTTTTGGTCAAACAGGACCTAACGTAGGCAGCTTTGATGCAGGCTACGGCTCTGGTTATCTTGCGCGTGTGGTTGGTCATAAAAAGGCTAAAGAAGTTTGGTTTATGTGCAAGCAGTATTCAGCACAAGAAGCGCTTGACATGGGCTGGATTAATACAGTCGTGCCATTGGATCAAGTTGAGGTTGAGACGATTTCATGGGCGGAAGAAATCTTGAAAAAGAGTCCAACGGCTATTCGTTTTATTAAAGCGGCGATGAATGCTGATACCGATGGCTTGGCTGGCTTACAACAATTTGCTGGTGACGCGACGATGCTTTATTATACAACTGAGGAAGGCAAGGAAGGGAAAAATGCTTTCTTAGAGAAACGAGACCCTAATTTTGATCAATTCCCTAAATTTCCTTAGAGTGAGCGATGGAAAATTGGGTATTAAAACGCAGTCGGTTAACACCTAATAAGCCAGGATTAGTTTTTCGTCAGCAAACTTGGACCTTTAAAGAGTTGGCGGATGACTCACTGGCTCTTGCGGCGGCTATAAAGAAAGCCGCCCCTAATTCTTTGAAACGTGTGGCAGTCATAGGTGGTAACAATGTTGATTTTTATTTACTATTGTTAGCATGTCAGCATAACGCTAGTGAAGTAGTTATTTTAAACAATCGGTTAAGTATGAGTGAAATATCTCAACAAGTGGCGATTTCTCAGCCAGATTTGCTAATTTATGAAGAGCGATATAAAGAGAAGATCGTGTCATGTGAACAACCTCGTGTCGAGCTAAGAACTTTGAGGGAGTGGGACTCTCAGTTGATTGATTTTGTGCCAGCTAGTCATGTAGGGCTATCACAGGTTTGTACCATCATGTTTACTTCTGGCACAACGGGCGAGCCTAAAGGCGTCAAACAAACCTATGAGAATCATCTTGCAAGTGCCGTTGGTTCGATGCTGAATTTAGGCATGGAGCCTTCGGAGAAGTGGTTATTGACAGTTCCGCTGTATCATATTAGTGGGTATTCGATGGTAATTAAAGGGCTAATCTACGGGAATACGGTTCACTTAATTGAGAAATTTGAGCCAGCAGTCATTGCTGAGATTGTTGAGTGGGAACAGATTACTCACTTGTCCTTGGTGCCAACGATGTTACGAGCCTTATTGGCGCAACCATCCTTTAGTGAAGGGGCTCAGTCAATTCGTTGCATATTAGTAGGGGGAGCGCCACTATCATCGGAGCTATTGACGCAATGTCAACGGTATCAGTTACCCGTTGTTCAATCTTTTGGCATGACAGAAACAGCTTCGCAGGTCCTAGCACTAAGTCTTCAGGCGGCGAAACAAAAAAGCGGCTCAAGTGGTCAGCCATTATTTCCAGTGGAGGTTAAAATCAACGCAGCTAGCCAAGCTGAGATTGGTGAGATTATGATCAAAAGTCCGACCGTTTCGCCAGGGTATATTAATGCAGAGATGGCCAAGTCCGCAGATGGTTTCTTGTATACTGGGGATTTAGGGTATTTAGATGAAGAGGGATTTTTATATGTTATCGGGCGTAAAAAAGAGCTGATAATTTCTGGTGGAGAAAACATTTACCCCTTGGAAGTTGAAAATGTCTTGGAGTCTTTTACAGATATTAAAGAGGCGGCAGTGATTGGTGAGCGTGACGACTACTGGGGAGAACGTGTTGTTGCTTATGTTGTAACGGTGGCGGACAGCTTACTTGATCTGGCGAGTCTACTAGCTTATTTACACCAGACATTGGCTGATTTTAAGCGACCAAAAGTTATTTATCGTGTAGAGGAGTTACCTCGTAATTCTTTAGGGAAGCTTCAGAAAAATCAGTTAGGTCAGTTGGAGATACTTGAGACGATTGTTGTCTAAAAATAGAATAAATGGAAGAAACCGAGGGGCTGAGTGTCATTCTGTCCCCGTTTCTTCCATTTATTTTTTTGTTTAAGGAGCAAATCAGTTGCCAATCTAATTCATAAGGGGTATGATTGACAAATCAATTGTTGACTTGTCAATGGTGGGTGTTAAAGAAAGAGAGGTGGCGATAGTGAATCAGGAATGCAAGCAGTCAGAAGAGTTGCTTTATCTTTTAAAGAGCTTAGGTAACCAAATGACACAGTGTTTTGAAAAAAAGACAGACATTAGTTTGACGCGGTATGAGATTCTGCAATTGCTGGCAAAGACAGAGCGAATCCTTCAGGGAGACTTACAGCGAGCACTAAAAATAGATCAAGGAGCCGTTACCCGCCATCTAAAAATTTTAGAAGAAAGCTCCTACATTACTCGAGAGCGAAATCCACAAAATAATCGAGAGGTTTATGTTCAGCTTGGTGAAGCAGGGCTAAAAGCTATTCAAGCGTGTCAATCGAATAAAACAGAGCTGCTTGATCGATTTTATCGTGGCATTGATGAGAAACAAAAAATCGAATTAGCAAAAATGTTAAGGCTCATTTCTCACAATATAAGTGAGTTATCTTAATTAGACAACTCATTTTTAGAGATTTTGACCTGTATTTTTTGGAAGCGAGTGTTATCCAACAAGAGATAGATTAATTATAGAAAGAAGCGAATTAAATGACAAACCCAAGTTTTAAAGACATTGTTAAAGGTAGAAAATCAGTTAGAGCCTACGATCCTGCAGTTAAAATTTCTCAAGAAGAAATGACTGAGATCTTAACAGAGGCAACATTGGCTCCCTCCTCAGTTAATATGCAGCCATGGCGTTTTGTTGTGGCAGAAAGCGAGGCAGCGAAGGCTAAATTAGAGCCCTTGATTCGGTTTAATACTCGTCAAAATGAAACGTCGGCAGCGATGATTCTTATTTTTGGTGATATGAACTGCTACGAATTTGGTCCTGAGATATACGAAACAGCTGTGGCCGAAGGGAAAATGACTGAGGAAGTCAAGGAGCAGCAATTAGCCGCTATCATCCCTTATTATCAAGGGTTTTCTAAAGAACAAATGAATGATGTCGTCAAGATAGATGCTAGTCTAGCTGCCATGCAATTAATGCTAGTGGCACGAGCTCATGGTTATGAAACCAATCCGATTGGTGGCTTTGAGACAGATCAACTAGCAGCCGCTTTTGATTTAGACCCAGAACGGTATGTGCCAGTTATGATAGTCTCTATTGGAAAAGCTGTAGAGACAGGATATAATTCAATTCGCTTACCGATTGATAAGATTGCGACTTGGCAATAATAGCTTCATGAACAATAGAAAAACTTCGACACACTCATAGAGTAGGTGGCGAAGTTTTTTATATGTATTAGGGATTTGGAAAAGAATTATCATTGTAAAGCTGTAGTAATTGTAAAAATAACGGTAAATACTTTTCTTCATCCATGAAAAAGGGAAACGTAATAGCCTTAATAGTTGGAAATTCTTTTTTTACCGCCTCAGTGGAGCAGATGACCACATCGTATCGTTCGACAGTTGTTGGGTTAAAGGGTTCATAAATGACAAAATCAAGGCCTTCAAGAAAGGCTTCAACCTTTTGTGAAAATAGGAAATTACCCTTGAAATAGATAGAGACAATTAACTTCTCTTTTTTGAAACTAGAGATGTGGGGTAAAATTAAGAGAAAATAAATAATCGTAATGTCTTCAATATATGGTGGTAGCCAACTAAATTTGTCTATTTGAGCGAGATCAGTAAAAAATGTGCGAATCTTATTGTAGAGTTTGTCATAGAATGGCGTCATTTGAAGGTGATTCATTTCTTCATAAAATAATAGCAAAGGAAGTTTACTTCTAAAAATATCAACACTGAAGAATAGATTGAGTAAATTGGCTGATAAAACCTTTTTTTTCCAAGTTAAGTGGACTTGGGTAAACAAGACATTAATAAGATTACTATCTAGATATTGTTTAAAAAAGGTATACTCTTCTGATCTTCCTGTGAGTAAATTCACTTGTTCGTTCAATAGCGGGTCATTTTCAAAGTAAAAGGTTGGACCGTAGAATGCGAGATAACTGATGAAGCGTGCTTCGTTTTTTACCTGTTCATCTGGAATATTCATGTAGTCTTGATAATTAGTGAGATCGTCAGTCATATTATCCTTTAGGAAAAAATCGTACTTAGGCTCATCTTTGACAAAGTGACCATGTTTAATTCTTAGATAGGTGATGTTAGTGAACTGCACTCTCATTGTTTCATTTAGATGAGTATCTCCGATGGGAGCAAATGCTAATAATTTAGGGAATATTTGGTTGATATCTACTTTTTTTAGTGAGGCTATTTCAGGGTCAACACCATGAGTTGCCGTCCACATAATTTCGTGAAAAACAAGGCGAATCAGGCGCTCATCGCCTAAAATTGCGAGCTCACTTAGTTTTATATCAATGTTATACTTGTTAAAATAAGTTTGTAAGGGAACAATTTTTCGTCTGACAGAGGCTTCGCTGACATAGTTATCAAAGCAAAAGTCCTCGATGGTGGCATACTTTTCTGTTAGAAGGGCTTTTAAAAAGGCGTAGCGAATGTCATTTTTCGCTAAGTAAATGAAGAGCGTGTTGTTGTCTGGCAATTCCTCACTGATAATTACTTTGTTATCAATAAAAAGAATTGAGTGATCTGTCTGATTGATTTTATTGATACAGCTGTCGATGTCGTCAAGTATGTTGGCGGTTGAATGATAGGACTTATTGATGATTTGCCTGATTGAGTTGATAGAGTAGTCGCCAAAGGGCAACTGAATAAGCTTTTCATAACAATCTATTAGGCGGATATTTCGATTATCTAAAAGCATTGATTTATACACAAATGCGTTCTCCTTTCGACCAACTGTAGTAGGTGTTGTCTGAGAATATATTCTTATTCTAGCACGGTAATTTATGACTTTCAAATACTACTTCAACTATCTGGATAACTTTTATTTAGCAAGTGATAGCGAGTTAATAATGATGTTCGACTTTGAAAACTTTATGAAAGCTCTCAAAGTCAAACGTCATTATATCACACTAAATTATGTTAAAAAAATAAATGCGAATTATTGACACAAAGTTGTCACAAAGAGAAGGTATGATAGGAGTATGACTAAATGAAAGAAGTGATCTAAAATGAACAAACAAATGAAAAATCAGATAAAAAGAAATCGTTGGTTAATCGGTATTTTGTTAATAACAGTAGTGGCGATTATTACCATAAAGATAGTGAATAGAGAAAAAACGGCTGACTGGGAAGCCTACTATGATGAGCTCTATTCAACGGCCTATCAAGGGGAATTTATTGAGAAAATTGCGGAGCCGGCCCAAACCTTACATAAGGAAACAGCTCTGTTTCCAAGTATTATCATTGCTCAAGCGATTCTCGAATCAGACTGGGGACAGAGTGATTTGGCAAAATCGGCTAACAATCTTTTCGGTGTGAAGGGAGAGCATGACAATCAGTCTGTTACGATGGCGACGGATGAATATCTTGATGGCGAACGGGTGACGATTAATGACACGTTTAAAAAGTATGACACTGTTCAGCAATCCATGGAGGATCATTTGGCTTTTCTTGAAGGAGCAAGCTATCAACCTGTCCTAATAGCAACCAATTACAAAGAGGCGGCAGAATCGATCCAAGCAGGTGGATATGCAACAGATCCTAATTATGCCCAAAAGCTGATTGAATTAATTGAACAATTTGAGTTATACCAGTATGATGTGTAGGAGTAGTTACGGTAATAAATAGCAGGGAGGAATTAGGATGGCTATTTTATTAGCTGAGGATCATCCAGATATGCAGCAGATTGTGTGTCGTTATTTGGAAAAAGCGGGCTATCAGGTCTTTTTGGCAAATGACGGGGAAGAAGCACTGACTATTTTTTATCAAGAATCAATCGAATTAGCGATTCTTGATTGGATGATGCCTAAAAAGAGTGGACTTGAGGTCTTAAAGGAAATCAAGCGTCAGAGTAAGGTGAAGGTGCTGATGCTGACAGCGAAAAATATCCATGAGGATCAGCTGACCTCCTTAAGTCTAGGGGCAGATGATTATGTGACGAAGCCTTTTCATCCGCAAGTTCTCCTGCTACGTGTTAAAAAGCTTTTAGGCGTGACAGATCAAGTCGTGATAGGGCAAGGTCTTTTTAACTATTCACAAAGAGAAGTTGTAGTAGCAGGACAGACGCTACCTCTAACTAAGATTGAGGCCGATTTATTGCATTTTTTTGTCCAGAATCCCAAGCAAATACTAACTCGGGAGCAGCTTCTATTCCATGTGTGGGGCATTGATTATGAGGGCGATGACCGGACTGTAGATACTCATATCAAACGATTGCGGGAGAAAATCGGCTTTGAGACAATCAAAACCATCAGGGGAGTTGGCTATCAAATTGAAACCGAAACCGTATAAGATAAGTGTGAGATTGGCCATGGGGTTATTTGGTGTGCTGTTGTTAGTTTTTATAGTATTATTACTGGCGACACGATTCTTTTTACCACATTACTACTTGTTTCAAATGGATAAGAAGGTTGAAACATCTTTAGTAGCGTTAAAAAAAGAGTCCTTAGACCAAGCTGGTATTGAACAAAAATATGGTGTGACGGTTGTTAGCAGTGATCCTGACAAATTTGTGTTAAATGATTTAAATGATGATTTACTCCTAAAATTGAATCGAAAAGGAATTGCACTTAGTCGGTTTTGGCTAACGCAAGAAAATTTGGATGAATTAATAGAAGGTAATAAAGAGGAGTTGACAATTAACTACGATCAGCCAAAGCAAAAATCGGCTTTTCTAGCTAAAATCACGCTGATCGATCAGCAGATAGTTATTGTTGGGACGTCAATGGCGCACTTTTCGGAGACCGCTTCAATCATGACCCACTTCTTTTTTATTTCTTTAGGGGTGATTTTATTAGGAGCGATGACAGCAATTTATCTTATGACACGGCATCTCTTAGGTCCTTTGACGACCGTTAAAGAGAGTGCTGAGAAAATTACGGCACTCGAGTATGTCACAATCCCCACTTATCCACCTAATGAATTAGGCGAGTTGGCTCAGAGTATCAACACGATGAGTGACTCTCTTCAGAAAAATCAGGAGCGACTGACACAGCAAAATCAGCAAATTCGTCAATTGACAGCCGATTTGACTCATGAATTAAAGACACCCATTGCGGTTATTCAGGCCTACGCTGCTGGGATAGAGGATGGGATGGATGATGGGACTTACCTTCAAATCATTCTCAAACAGGTAGCGCAATTGGATTCGATTGTCTCAGATATGTTGAAATACAGTAAGCTCGGCCAACTAGAGTTTCCTTTAGTCGAGATAGATGCGAGGTCGATTTTGAGTCAGCAGATAAGTGAACTGACACCACTAGCTGACGTGTCTGGCAAAAGACTGGTGGTTACGGCTAATTTTGAGTGGCAAAAAGCGCCACTGCCCCTTTTAGGAAATGCCTATTTACTAAGTTTAGTCGTTGATAATCTCTTAAGTAACAGTATTCGTTATGCCACAACCTCTGATATTCAGATAGCCTTAGAGAGGGATGACGACGAATTAGTAGTAAGAATCAGCAATGAGTGGCTTGAGGCAAGTAGTGAGCAGGTAGCTGAATTGTGGCGGCCTTTTGTTGTTGGCGCTGATTCACGTAATAAATCACTGGCAGGAACAGGTCTTGGATTGGCTATCGTTGAAAATGCTCTGACTCAACTTGGAGCTAAGGCAGAGATTTCCATTGTCGAGCAGAAATTCACGGTCAGCGTCTATTTTAACTTGTTGGAAAGTGAGTAATCAGGCTTGCTTTTATCATGAAGAGAACTTATTAGCGAAAAGTTGTTGAAAAAATCGAGTGAAGCAGTGGTTTCCCCTAGAATAACCGCGATTAGTTTGTTACAATAAGTGAGAATTGTTTTTTACTATGAGGCGTCTTAACTAAGCTAGTGGATGCCACAGATAAAGAAGAATCGCTGGTTCCTAGGTTTACTGAGAGAACACAGCGTTACTTCAAGAAAAAGGAGAATCATACAATGATTGCAATAATTGATCTGAAGGCCGGCATGACCTTTGAACAAGACGGAAAATTAATTCGAGTGATGGAAGCTAGTCACCACAAACCAGGTAAAGGAAATACTGTAATGCGGATGAAGTTGAAAGACGTTCGCTCAGGTGCAACAACTGAAACGACAATGCGTCCAGATGAAAAAGTAAAGAAAGCCTTTATTGAAAATAAAGATGTTCAATACTTGTACAGCCAAGATGACATGGCTAATTTCATGGATTCTGAAACATATGAGCAGTATGAAATACCAACTGCGATTATTGAAGATGAATTGAAATACATGTTAGACAACATGGAAGTTAAAATTCAATTTTACGGTAGTGAAGTGATCGGAATTACCTTACCATCTACTGTTATTCTTGAAGTAGCAGAAACTCAACCGTCTATTAAAGGCGCAACTGTGACAGGTTCTGGGAAACCCGCTACGATGGAAACTGGTTTAGTAGTGAACGTTCCTGATTTTATTGAAGCTGGCGAAAAACTAGAAATCAACACATCAGAAGGTACTTACCAAAAACGTGTCTCTAAATAATTGAATAAAAGAAGCAATCTTTAGATCTTATAGATCAAAGGATTGCTTCTTTTTTAGTAGTCATTTGGGGTGTGAACCGCGATAAATTTTACGACAAGATTTGTGTAGTTTGCCCAGTTATGTGGGCAGTTAGATTTATAATGAGCTGAATCGCCAGGATAAAGCTGTTGTTCAGCGCCATCAATGATCAACGTTAAAATACCGTTTAAGACATAGATAAATTCTTCTCCTTCATGGGGATAAGTGGTGATGTGTTCATTTGTACTAGCTGGTAAGATTTCAATTATTTTAGGCATCATTAGTTTATCTTGTGGTGCGGGACTTAAAGATTTGTAGATGTGATCGTTAATAATGCGCAATAATTCTTGGTTATAGCTGCGAACAATCACCTCTTCATCTTCAGTGGTTTCGTTGAAAAAGTAAGTGACAGGCACATTAAATATAGCAGCAATTGATACGAGATGTTCAACAGCAATTGTTGTGACGCCCCGCTCAAACTGTGACAAAAATCCGACAGACATATTAAGTTTTTTGCTGAGATCGGCTAAGGTATAGCCTTGTTCTTTTCTTAACTTTTTAACTAATTCGCCAATATATTCGATGAGACTCACTCCTTTTTGTTAGGCTTTTATCCAAGCCGTAACGGGATATAGGGTTAATTACACTATAAATCAGTTTAGCTAAATGTCAAACAATTAAATGGTAAATGACATAAAAGTGAAAAAATGTCTTGATTTTTATTTATATGGATATATAATGATAGTTGAAAGCGATTAATTATTTTAAGGTGAAAAAAGATATGCTTGGATTCATTTTTATGAATTTTTTTACAATCTATTGTTACTTAATTCACAATAGCTGATTTTAATCAGTTAATTAATTATTTATGGGAGGTCAAGATGTCAACATTAACGTTAGAGCCAACACGTAGAGGATCAACAGAAAGAATCAAACGCCTGCGAGAAATTAGTGATCAAGAGTGTGTACCGTCCATTTCGATTGAACGTGCCGTTCTTTTGACAGAGGCGTACAAAAAATACGAAGGGACATGTCCAGCACCAATCCTACGAGGGAAAGTCTTTAAGTATCTGATGGAGCACCGCACGCTGTATCTTGAAAAAGGGTCATTGATTGTCGGAGAAAAAGGGCATAAACCATGGGCCGCACCGACTTTTCCAGAGTTGTGTTGCCACACCCTAGAAGATTTTGATAACATGGATAAGCGTGAAAAAGTTTTCTTCAAAGTATCTGAGGAAGACCGAAAAATTCAAGAAGAAGTGATTATTCCCTATTGGCACGAGCGGGCAATGATGACGCGGATGAATCGTTTATTACCTGATGAGTGGCATCGTTTATTTGATGCAGGGCTTTATACCGAGTTTTTGATGCAGCGTGGCCCAGGGCATACAGTAGCAGATGGGAAAATTTATCAACGTGGTTATCTGGACTACATTGATGCGATTGAGTCTGAGATTAGTCAACTAGATTTTAATACAGATATGGAGGCGCTGATTAAGCAGGAAGAGCTGGAAGGGATGAAACTCGTTTGTGAAGGAATGATCATCATGGGTGAGCGATATGCCGCACTAGCGAGAGAACTAGCGGAAGAGGAAAGCGATCCTCAATGGCGACAAGAGCTTTTAGAGTTGGCAGAGGTTTGTGGGGTTGTGCCAGCTCATCGACCACAAACTTTCCGCCAAGCGATTCAAATGTATTGGTTTACTCATATCGGTGTGACGGTAGAAATGAATAATTGGGACGCCTATTCACCAGGGAAACTAGATCAGCATTTGGAGCCTTTTTATGAAAAAGAACTAGCAGAAGGAACACTGACAAGGGAAGAAGCTTTTGAGTTATTAGAAAGCCTGTGGATTCAATTTAATAATCAGCCTGCGCCACCTAAAGTTGGGATTACATTGAAGGAAAGCGCCACTTATACGGATTTTTGTAATATTAATACAGGAGCACTGCGCCCTGATGGAACATCTGGTGTCAGTGAGGTTAGTTACTTAATTTTAGAAGTGATGGATGAATTAAAATTGTTACAGCCGAGCTCAAATGTGCAAGTTTCGCGGAAAACGCCAGAGAATTTTGTCAGAGAAGCGGCTAAAATCTCTCGAAAAGGCTGGGGACAGCCGGCTTTTTACAATTCAGATGCGATTATCCAAGAATTATTGAATATGGGAAAATCCATGGCTGATGCGCGTGAAAGTGGTGTGGCGAGTGGGTGTGTTGAGACTGGGACGGCTGGTAAGGAAGCCTATGTTTTAACAGGGTATTTGAATGTGCCGAAGGTTTTTGAATTGGTTTTAAATCGCGGGTACGATAGCTATACAGATAAGCAAGTGGCCCTTGATTTAGGAGCGCCTGAAGCGTTTCAGTCCTATGAAGAGGTCTACGAAGCTTTTAAGAAGCAGCTTAACTATGTGGTGGATGTCAAGGTGGCAGGTAATAACTTGATTGAGCGGATGTATATGCAGTATATGCCAGTTCCATTGCTATCAGTGATTACAGATGATTGTATCAAAGCTGGACGAGATTATAATAGTGGTGGTGCACGGTATAACACGAGCTATATTCAATGTATGGGAATTGCGACGATTACCGATTCTCTGGCTGTTATTAAGAAGCAGGTATTCGATGAGCAAGCTATTTCGATGACTGATCTAGTAGAGGCTTGTAAGGCTAATTTTATAGGGCATGATGATATTTTTGAACTAGTTCATAATGAGACGCCTAAGTATGGCAATGATGATGACTTTGCAGATGATTTATTGAAGGCGGTCAATGTGACACTTCAGTCAGTGATCGGTGGTCGCCCGACACCTAAAGGGGCTAAAACCATTGTTGAGTATTTACCGACAACCTGCCATGTTTATTTTGGTCAGGTGATGGAGGCGAGTCCGAATGGTCGTAAAGCGGGAATCCCTCTACCAGACGGCATTTCTCCTGAAAAAGGCGCAGACCGCTTAGGACCGACGGCAGTCATTAAATCCGCAGCCAAATTAGATCAATTGCAGACGGGTGGTGCGTTATTGAATCAAAAATTCACGCCAGACGTTGTCGCAGGTGAAGAGGGCTTGTCTCATATGGCATCATTATTGCGAGCGTATTTTGCCATGGATGGTCATCATATTCAGTTTAATGTCTTCGAAAAAGAAACCTTGATTAAGGCGCAAAAAAATCCAGAGCAATATGAAAATCTAATTGTTCGGGTAGCAGGCTATAGTGATTACTTTAATAATTTAGATAGAGCGTTGCAAGATGAAATTATTAATCGGACGGAGCAGCGATTTGCCTGATTTGGAAGTTAGAATCGATAAAAAAGTAGGAGAGGTGACAGGATGACGACACCTATTATTTTCAACATTCAAAAATTTTCAGTCCATGATGGACCGGGTATTCGAACGACCGTTTTTTTCAAAGGGTGTCCCATTCGGTGTGCGTGGTGTCACAATCCTGAAAGTCAGAGCTATCAGAGTGAATCGATGCCCAAATTGAATGGCAAGGACGAGTTGGTAGGCAAAGCCTATACAGTGCAGGAACTGGTTAAGGAGATTGAAAAGGATCACTTATTTTATGAGCAATCAGGTGGTGGCGTGACCTTGTCTGGTGGCGAGGTCATGACGCAACAACTTGACTATATCGAAGCCTTAGTAAAGGCGTTAAAGCGCAAAGGGATTTCTATTGCGATTGATACGTGTGGCGTTGCTTCTTTTCATCACTTTCAGCCAATCCTACCGTATGTCGATCTCTTTTTATATGATTTGAAGTTTATTGACAACGAACTGCACAAAAAGTATACCGGCGCTCCAAATGACTTGGTGCTAGATAACCTAAAGAAATTAAGCCAAGCCCAAGCCAATATTGATTTACGACTAATTTTATTAGATGGAATCAATGCAGACAGCGAGACGATGGCAAGAACTATTCAGTGGTTGCAAGCAGAACAGATTAATTTGACAGCGATTCATCTTCTGCCTTATCATGAATTTGGACGCGATAAATATCAGCGATTGAATCGTCAGTGGCAGCAGTTTGAGGCACCGTCTGAGGCTCGTTTAAACGAACTAAAAGAGCAACTAGAGCAGTACTATCAACCTGTGAAAATTGGGGGCTAATCTCTAAAAGTGAGGGAATAATATGACAAAAAAAATTGGTTTTATTGGCACAGGTAACATGGGTCAAGCGATTATCAAAGGGATATTAGGGGCAGGACTCTATCAGAGTGAGGCTATTATCATCTATGATGCCTATCAACCAGTAGTCACGCAATTAGTAAGTGAGTTAGGCGTAAAGTCTGCCGCAACAGAACAGGAATTAGCTGAGCAAGCTGATGTGATTGTTTTAGCTGTTAAGCCGATGATCATGACGAAGGTATTATCAATGATTAAGGATGAGATGACAGCATCGAAGCTTGTGATTTCCATCGCAGCAGGTGTAACCATTGCCACGATTGCGGAGTCGCTAGCACCACAAGCAAAAATTATCAGAGTGATGCCAAATACACCCGCGCTAGTCAATGAAGGGATGTCGTCGCTATCTGTCAATGAGGCGGTCACAGCAGAGGATCAGAGTTTGGCATTAGATATATTTAAGAGTTTTGGCAAGGTAGAACTAGTGCAAGAATATCTGATAGACGCAGTTGTTGGGGTGAGTGGTTCGGCTCCTGCTTATGTGTATCTATTTATTGAAGCCTTAGCTGATGGTGCAGTTTTAGCGGGCTTACCACGAGCTCAAGCCTATCAATTTGCAGCGCAAACCGTTTTGGGATCAGCTAAAATGGTATTGGAGTCAGGCAAGCATCCTGGCGAATTGAAGGATATGGTTTGTTCACCAGGTGGTACAACAATCGCAGCAGTTCAAGCCTTGGAAGAAGGGAAATTCAGAGCAACAGTTATGAATGCCGTTACTGCAGCAGCTAAGAAAAATCAAGAATTGTCTTAAGGTGGCGTGAAAGTAAGCTGTTCTTTAAGTGAACGTTAAATGATAAAAAAGGTTGACAGGTGGACTTAATGTCTTGTAAGATGGATAAAGTAAAGACAACTCTAATTAACAATTAGAGTTAAAACATATAAAGAAAGGAGGAAACGAGATGTTTGAACAATTGGTGAATGTAAGTGGATATAAGAGAAGTCAGGTTAGTGCTATCGATTTATTTAGTGTGAGAACAGCTCGTTCCTTCTAAAAAATAGCAAGACAAAGGCCGTACTTTTCTTAAGAGAGAGGTACGGCTTTTTGTGTACAAAAAATTAATGAGGTGAGACCTATGAGTGGAATAGTTAAAAAAATAATGACAGTAAACAAGAAAAATAAGGGTGGAGCAACTGAATATAGTGCTTAGAAGTGAGTAAGTTTTTCGAGGTAGTGACAGAGTTTGTTTCCCCTTTTAACTAGAAAGAGGAAAAAGAAACGTGATAACAATTAATGGAAAATATAATGAAGCCCGTGTTTATGCCGATCAGATAGATGATATAACAGTGGGACAATTAATGAGTTTATGCAATTTAGAAAGTTTGAAGGATAGCCAGATTAGAATTATGCCGGATGTTCATAGTGGCGCAGCTTGTGTCATCGGCACGAGTTTAACGATTCATGATTCTGTTATCCCTAGCTTGGTAGGTATCGATATCGGCTGTGGCGTGTACGTGGTGAAACTGGCTAAAAAGGGATTGAAGAAGAATTTTGATAAATTGGAAAGACTGATCAAGACGCGAATCCCGTCTGGTACAGGAAGTCATCAGCAGATGGTAGCCGAGTTTGATTATACTGGCCTAAAGGCACCAATTAACTATAAATCTACTCGTCGAAGTTTAGGTACTTTGGGAGGCGGTAACCATTTTATAGAAGTAGCTGAGGGAACGGATGGCGTTTATCTAGTTATTCATAGTGGTAGCCGTTCGTTTGGGAAAGAGGTTGCGGAGTTTTATCAAGGGCTTGCTTATGAGCAATGTGAACAGCGTAGACAGGAGCTAAAAAAAGGCTATCGTATCGAAAAAAATCGTGGGAATTTAGCAGAGTATGGGCGCCTAAAGGCTGAGCATCAAGTGTCGAAAATTTCTATTGAGCAAGCCCATTTAACTGGGCAAGGGATGGCTGATTATCTAGCAGATATGAGTATTGCACAAGCGTATGCGGCGGAAAATCGACGAGTGATGGCAGAGATTATTTTAAAAGGCATGAAATGGGAAAAGAAGATTCTTGAACGATTTGATTGTCCTCATAATTATGTTGATTTAGAACGAAAAATTTTGCGTAAAGGCGCGACGTCTGCGGAAGCGGGAGAACAGTTGATTATTCCGTTGAATATGCGTGATGGTAGTATTTTAGCAGTTGGAAAAGGTAATTCAGAATGGAATAACTCAGCGCCTCATGGAGCAGGGCGCTTGCTTAGTCGATCCGCAGCGAAGAAACAGCTGTCATTGGAGAAGTACGAGGAGACGATGAAAGGGATATGGACGCAATCAGTCTCCAGACAAAGCCTAGATGAAGCCCCTGGCGCTTATAAGAAGAAAAAGCAATTGCTTGTGCATTTGGCAGAAACAGCAGAGGTTAAGGAAATAATCAAACCCCTTTATAATTTTAAAAGTAACCATTAGTTAGAACGAAAGAGTGTTATTAAATGACTAATTTTCGATTGGGACGTGTCCGTAAAAGGCGGACGCGTCTTTACTATATAAGGTTCTATTTATTGGGTGATAAAGGGTGAGCCTACCGCTTTTTGGAGAGCTGGAAAGGTGAATATCTCGTTGTTTAGGAGATGTCCGTGTTTTCCGTACATGTAGTGATTAGTCTAAAAGGAATGTGTTATTTAGTCCGAGTTAACAGGATAGTTAAGTGGCGTCTAGGTGTTATTAATTAAAAAAATCTCGATTGATTCGCGTCCGTAAAAAGCGGACAGAGTGTAGAGTGTTGCTTCTCTATCTATGTAGGTAGAAATGCTGTTTCTACAGGTTTTTGAAGAGTAAAAAGAAAACCCTCTTGTTGTTTAGGAGATGTCCGTATTTTCCGGACTAGGGCTATTTTATAGATAAACTTTTAGTTATTTATTAACTTAGAAAAAGGGCACCCCATTTAAGTGTCGGTCTTCGTTTCAGAAACAAGGGGAACCAAAGGCCTGTTATCTACTAGTTATATCATATTTAGCTATTTGCTAACAGGCCATTTTAGGCGCTAACTTACCCTAAATGGGTTGTTTTATTAGCTTGATTAAGTCAGAAGGCCTTTTAGAGAAGGGATTCTGATTAAATAAGGCTTGTTTTTGAGGTAAATAAACTAAAATATGGTAAGTTAGCAATTCAACCAAATAAGAAGAGACAGACGTCCATTTTTTTGGCGTCCGTCTCTTCTTATTTGGTTGTTGGAACTTCTAATATTAGTTCCCTTTGATTTCTTGGTCAAGAATGGCGATGGCTTTACTTAAAAAATCATTAATCATGTGACGATCACCCTCATCATAGCTTCCAGCTAATTCTAGCATAGCCGAATTTAGTGACTCGTAGCTTGAGATGATTTCATCTTTGTCTTCGTAGGTTGGGACAATAATCACGCGACGGCGATCACTGGGATCTTTTTCGCGACGGGCGTAGCCGATTTTTTCCAGTCGATCAATTAAGGCAGTAATAGTTCCAGTTGATAAACCCGTTTTTTTACTTAATTCACCTGCGGTCAGTGGGCCAAGCTCATTTAGTAGGTCAATCGAAATGAAATCATTGCCAGAAATATCCAGTTGTTTGATGATAGTTTGTTGATAGAGAATGGTTCGTGAGCCAAGAGCACGCATTAATTGAGTTAATTGTTTGTGCGAAGGATCAGGTTTTGGGTCTTGATTCTTTGACAAATGTTGTTCCTCCCTTTATTATGAGAATATATCTCGTTTGACGAGATACTTTTTAAACGAGATAATTAATTTTAATTATATCAAAGGAATATAAATGCTGCAAGCGAACAGTAAAAGGAGAACTAAATGAAAACATTAATTATTTATGGCACTAAATCCGGTGCCTCTGAGGAATGCGCCAAATTATTAGGGGAAATGATCGAATCTAGTACATTGTCAAATGTCGAGAGCGAGCAGCCCGCTTTAGCTAATTTTGACCGAGTGATTGTGGGCGCGGGTGTCCGCAACGACAAGATGTATAAACCTATCAGAGACTATTTAAAGAAAAATCAGGCTGAACTAATCACGAAAGAACTTGCTTGCTACTTATGTAATTCTAAACCAAAAACAACAGCAGATGTGATTGTTGCCAGTATTCCACCACAAGTTCGTGAAGTGGCGCTAGACATAGTTTCCTTCGGTGGCTACAAACCAAATTGGGTCCCTGTAAGCCCTGAAAATAAATTAAAGGGGATTGAGCAAGAAAGATTAGTCGAATTTGTTAACAAGCTTAGTCATTAAGTGGCTAAGCGTGAGCTGTTGCTAATAGTGATGCCTTTCTTTTCATATAACGTAAGCATTTTTATACGTTGCTTGTCAGAGGTAGCGAAGAGCCCGTCTTCAAGAACAATCGTCTCATAACCACGGTTAACTGCGCCGAGGGCTGTTCGGTAGACACACGCACTTGCATCAGCGCCAACAAGGTAGAGAGTCTGAATACGTTCTTGAATCAAATAATCTTCAAAGTCCTGATTGGAGAAGGCATCAGCCCGGTGTTTATTAAAAACAGTCTTAGCCATTTCAGTCATCTCTTGAATTAAACCAGTTCCAGAACTGCCTTCTTGCATCTTACCAGCCGTTAAGAGAGAATCAATCGGATGCTTTTTTATACTATGAGTAATAAAAATGGGTTCCACATGTTGTTCAGTTGCATCGGCTATGGTGTGAGTGATGGTTGTCGTTAGTTGATTGCGATTGGAATAATAGGGCTGATTGACCACATCCTGTTGCATGTCAATAACGAGCAGTGCGGATCGATTAGCCGCTTTACTACGGTTTTTACCTTTAGTTTCAATGGTTAGATAATGAATCCGCCAGCCAATTAGGCAGATTAATCCGCCAATAATAAGACCCATAATGATCATTTTGCTATCACTTCTTTCTGTTTTACTTGATTAAGACTCGTGTGGCGGAGTGAAAATAACCGCTAAGGTGTGTAATTTTTGTTCAGTTTCCTTTGTTGGAGATTTAGTTCGATAGTCGTTCACGACTTCGGCTATTCGTTGACCGAGTTCTTGCAGCTCTTCATTAGTGGCAAAGATGGGACCTGCTGAAAAGCCAGACCCATCATGTAAAATGTCGATGGTTGGTCGCTCAGCGTAAGCTTTAAATTCAGCCATTAATTGCATGGTAAAATGGCTCATCAATTGAAAATAAGCAGGACCGTTATTTTCAGTAATAATGGCATCGATATTAGGCATAAGTGAGTTGTTTAAGTCATAGGTTTTTTCAATGACTGCCCGAATTTTTTTCTCAGAAACCACTTCAATGACACCTAGTTTCGTCAATTGCTTAAGAGTACGGTAAAGTGTTGCTTGGGGGATTTCAGGTTCACGCGCCATAAGCTCCTTAGCTGTTGCGGCTCCGTGCTGTTGAATGGCAAGTAAGATACTACTTTTCGTTGGGTTTACAAAACACTCCATTAAGTCTTTAGTAGAGATGTCCATGAGCTACCTCCTAAGGTGATTAATACATACGCTAAGAAATTCTGTGAGTCGTAGTTGCCTAATAAGGGATTTTATTAAGCAAAAGTTGCTCGTTTAGCTTCTTTTTGGTTATGTGTTGTAATTATGTTATCATTTTGATAATATATAGTCAACAATGAAATTAATTGATTATAGCGGTGGTTAAGTGAAAGAAGGATGAATGGGATGTTAACAATAAACAAGTTTAGTAAGGCTTATAAAGGTGGTAAAAAAGCAGTCGACACAATCAGTCTACAGGTGGAAGCTGGTGATATTTTTGGCTTTATCGGCCACAATGGCGCAGGTAAGAGTACCACAATTAAAGCAGTTGTGGGAGTCTTAGATTATGAAGAAGGCGAGATTTTGATTAATGGACATTCTATGAAGGATGAACCACTCGTTTGTAAACAACAACTTGCCTACATTCCTGATAATCCTGATTTGTATGAGCATTTAACAGGGATTCAGTACTTAACGTTTATTGCTGATGTTTTTGGTGTACCAAGCACGATTCGCGAGGAAAAAATAAAGAAATATGCAGATGGGTTTGAGATGACGGCTAACCTTGGCGATTTGATTTCTTCTTATTCTCACGGGATGAAGCAAAAGCTAGCGCTTATTTCTGCTGTTGTTCATGAGCCAAAGCTACTGGTTCTAGATGAACCTTTTGTAGGTCTTGATCCTAAGGCTGCCGTTATTCTAAAAAATATGATGCACGAACTTTGCGAAACAGGGAGTGCTATCTTTTTCTCAACTCATGTTCTTGATGTGGCGCAAAAATTGTGCAATAAGGTAGCAATGATTAATCATGGCAAGCTAGCATTTGCCGGGACGATGGATGAGATGTTGGCAGAAAAAGCGGGTGGAAGCTTAGAGGACCTCTTTATGGAGATCGTGAATCAAGACGAATTGGGAGGGAAGTAACATGACAAGTGCCACAACTAAGCAAACAGGACGGCATTTGACATGGCTTCTCGTTAAAAATCGTCTTCTAGCACAAACAGGTTTGAATGTTTTTCGGTACGAACAGGATTCTAAGAAAAAACGTAATAAACTCATTATGCTAACTAGTATTGTGATTATTATGGTGGTTCTGATTTTTTATTTGACGGCGACAGCTGTGGGATACGCCTTAATGGGATTAAATGAGTTAACTCCAGGTATTGCGTTAGTAATGAGTAGTCTGATTACCTTGTTTTTTACGATGTTTAAGGCGAATGGCGAATTATTTGGTTTTAAAGATTACGAGTTGGTGATGTCTTTGCCTTTTCCAACGCGGACGATTATTAACAGTCGCTTTCTCAATATGTATATTTGGAACACGCTATTCAGCTTGTCGATAATGCTACCAATGGGAGCAGTCTATGCGTGGTTTGCCAAGCCTAGCTTATTATTTTATCCGATGTGGTTACTGGGGATAGGGCTAGTCAGCTTGATTCCTACAACTTTAGCTGCTGTTTTTGGTGCAGTTATTACGGCCATTTCAACCAAATTTAGATATGCTAATGTAGTGGTTACGTTGCTTTCATTTATGCTAGTTATCGGGATAGCTGTGGGAAGTTTGAGCTTAGGCACATCGGACTCTCTTTTAGGAACACTTGATAATTCCAAACTATTGACGAAGTCGCTATCAGCCTTAGCGCCAATTCTTTCTGATAGTATTAATCAATTGTATCCACCGGCTCGCTTATTTACAGAAGGAGTCGTGGAGGGGAAATTGGGTTCATTCTTGCTATTTGCCCTGATCTCCTTTGCTTGGTATGTTGTTTTCGTTTATATTCTTTCCCTGCGCTACCAACAAATTAACACAGCAATTACGTCTCATCGTAGTCGTGCTGACTATCAAATGGTGCGTTTGCGTCAAGGTGGGATGCTAGGTGCGTTGTATAAGAAAACAATTCTACGAATTTTGAAGTCAACTGTGGCAGCAACGAATTTATTGATGGGGTGTATCATGGCGATATTGGCAATCGTCGCCTTGGTGGTGGTAGGACCTGAAAAAATGGTTCAAGGAATGGGCTCATTTGATATTATGCCGATTTTTAAAGGAGCTGCACCCTTTGTCATTGCGGCAATCGCAAGTATGACTAATACGGCTTGTGTGTCATTAGCATTGGAAGGCAAAACAATTTGGCTGATCAAGTCCTTGCCGATTGCGCCCAAAACGTTATATGACAGCTATTTATTAGTCAATTTAACTTTCACGATCCCAACCTCCCTGATCTGCTCACTTTTAATGAGTTTGGCGATTAAGTTCACGTTTGGTGAGCTGCTCTTGCTGTTTGTTGTTCCAGTTATTTTTGTTAGTGCCGCAGCGGTTTTTGGTCTTGCGATTGGCAACCGATTGGCTTATTATGACTGGCAAGAAGAGGTTCAGTTGATTAAGCAAAGCATGATGAGTATGTTAGGCATGTTGGGTGGCTTAGTTTTTATTGGGCTGTGTGGTGTTATCGTTAATAGCGGTCTACTTCCTGTTAATTCAGGTATTTTAACTGTAATTGTGTCAGGAATGATGGCCATTTTAACGATTGCCTTGTACCGCAATGAAAGTAGGCGTCCAATTAAAGAGTAGGGGAAAGGAGCAGCTTTTTGCTCGCGTATCTTCTATGATAAGGATGAAATAAGTGGAGGAGCGGACTAGTTGGTTCTGCTCCTTCTTTTTTGTAATCAAAGATTACTGGCTTATAGTAGAGCATGATTAGTTAGTCAGATGTGCTTAAAAGAGTGGTTTAATAAAAAAGATTTGAGGTAGCTAAAGTACCATCTTATGTCATAAAAAGTAGTCGTGAGGCGAGTAAATAGTTTACCTCGTAAGCTATCGTCAGTTCTCGTAATAAGGGTTTGACTGAATCATTGGAAAGTGAAAGCTGGGCTAGACGTTTTTCAAAAGTTGCTCTTTCTTCCGGTGTTGCTAGGGTTTTGAAATAGCCCCACACGTGTTGATAGGCGTTGCGTAATGAACCGATTGTCGGGGGCGTTTGTTTGGCGATTGCTAAGGCTGATTGAAAAGCCTGTTCTTTTATTGGTGTCCAATCGTTCCCTGAAAAGAGCTGACGGATAATCGTGTATTGGTGTTGTGAATGTGCCATAACAAAATATTTCCAAGTCGCCCACTCTTGTTGTTTTTCATGACTGATAGGCATACTAATCACCCTTTCTTATCTGCTAGTATGACGGTAAAGGGAGCATGCTGTCAATAAAAAATGCCCAATAGTTTACCCGCGTAGCTCTTGTCAAAAGACAGAACCTACGCGGGTAAATGAGCAATCAGTCAATTAATTTTCAAGCTGGTTGACACGTTCAAGATGACGTCCATCTTGTGGTGTGGCGTTGAGCCATGTATCAACAAGCAATAAGGCTAAGCCTTCTCCGATAACGCGTTCACCTAAGCACAGCACATTGGAGTGGTTATGCTCTCTAGTGGCTTGGGCGGAGAATGTATCACTGACAACCGCCGCCCGAATGCTGGGGAGTTTATTAGCGGCGATTGACATCCCAATCCCAGTGCCGCAGCAAAGAATCCCTAAATCTGCTTTTTTCTCAGTAATCATGGCTCCGACTTTTTTAGCGTAGTCTGGATAGCCTACACTTTCAGTTTGATCGGTTCCTAGGTTAATAGTGTCGATTCCTTGAGAGGTTAAATGAGCCATAATAGCGTCCTTTAGCCTTTTTCCTCCGTGATCGTTTGCTATAACAATTTTCATCGAAAATCCTCCATTTTTATGGCCGTGAGTTCAAGTCTCTTATTAGTTACCGATGATGCCAAACCCAGCTAGAAGTCCGCCAGCAACAATTAGAATCGCTAAAACAGTTGTTGGTTTGAGCTTTTTCTTCAACATAATAAAGGTTAGCATCGTTGTTAGTAGTGGTAAGAAGCCTAGGACAAGCTTATCTAAAACATCCGTCTGAATTACCATAAATTCGCCTTTACTTAAAGCCAGTTTTAAAGGAGATGAGATGGAGACAAAGGAGGCCGCTAGACCGCCAATGACGATGGCACCAAGGGTTTGAGAAAAGGTCATGACTTTCGGTAGTAGAGAGCCAGATAGAATTTTGGTAATTCCCTCTTTCCCTGTTTCGTAGCCCTGCATCCATAATTTATACGCGATGACCAACATAATAGCCATGTGAAGAGTGAAGAAGGCAACTGGCCCCATTAAAATATTTCCCTCTGCAGCAAAAGGTAGGGTGAATGACAATAGGATAGGAATTAAGGTTCCTTGCCACAACGTATCTCCAATTCCTGCTAAAGGTCCCATTAAACCAGTCTTCAAGCCGTTAATTGTAGCAGTATCAATCGGCGCCCCATTCGCTTTTTCCTCTTCCATCGCAATCGTCATGGATAAGATTGGTCCACCGAATGAAGGCTCAGTATTAAAGAATTGCATGTGGCGCTCAAGAGCATCCTTCATTTCGTCTGAATCCTTGCCATAAAGCTTTTTCAAAATAGGTGAAAAAGCATGAACAACCCCAGTTGCTTGTAATCGTTCGTAGTTATAGTTAGCGTGAGAGAAGAAGGTCCAACGCCAAAAGGCTCTGACCAAATCTCGTTTATTTAATTTTTTTTCTGGCTCTTGTGTAGCTGTTTGTTGAGTCGTTTCAGTCATTATGCTTGCCTCCCGTCTTTCAGATACAGTTCAGTAAATACATATGCGATAATTAGAGCGAAAAGTGATACGGCTAAGATTGGTAGACCAGAGTAGACGGTCAACAAGAAGCCGAAGAAAAAGAAGACCAAGGTTCCTTTTCCATTCATTGCTCGTAAGTTCATAGCAATCCCGAGTGCCGGTAAAATACCGCCAATAGCTGACAGGACATCTAGTGGCTTCCCAGCAAGTGAATCAATGACCCCTTTAACAGCATCTGCTCCGAAATAACTAGCTAACGCAACAGGAACAACTGTAATTAGAATAAGAAAAATTTGTGGGGGCCATACGTGTAAAAAGTTAATACGATCAATGTCGCCTTTTTCGGCTGCTTTATCAGCCAAATGAACGAAAGTGATGTCGACGGTCATATGTAGAACCCAGATAATTGTTCCTAGTAACCCAATCGGAACAGCTAAAGTAGTTGCAACAGTTGGCGCGACACCAGCTGCCATCGCTAAGGCAGTTCCCAATGTACCAGCTAAAGCAGGGTCCATTGCGACTGTTCCACCTGCTGAGATGAACGCGAGGTAAGGCAGGTTAATCGCAGCCCCAATAATTGTTCCTTGAACGGGATCACCTAAAATAAGTCCGACAACTGCCCCATTTACCATCGGTCGCATCCAACCGTGAGTTCCCAAGAGTGAAATCCAAGGGGTTCCGTTAATACCAAGATAGTAAACAAATCCTATCAGGATTGCTTGAATAAAACTAATCTCCATGTTCTTTCTCCTTTACCTTGTCTGACTTTTATAATAAATTTCCAACAGCAACTGACTTTTCGTCAGGGATAACGTGAACTTTTAGACCGACATTGTGTCCAATAATGGCTCTGAATTCGTCTTTTTCTTCCTCTGAAGCGGAAATGTTTTTGTAAAATTTAGACCGATTTTTATTTGCGCCCATTCCGCCAATAATCACATCTTCGATTGAGACACCGTTTTCAATTAATGAAACGTAAGTGCCAGGCCCTTTAGTTAAGATGATAATTTTTTTGTCGTCAGGCAAGGCATTAATAATGGCTGGTGCTTCTGCAGTTGTTAAAATGTCTAAGCCAATCCCGATTGGTACGGCCATCTTGATAATAGTTTTGGTGAATTCATCACCTGCTGTTTGATCATCAACAATAATAATATGATTGCCACCAGTGAACTGCAGCCATGCAGTCATTACTTGTCCGTGAATAAGTCGATCATCAATTCGTGCTAAAACGATTTTTGCCATAATTTTTTTCCTCCTAATAGGTCATAACTAGTAACATGTTACTTATATTGAGTAGATATGAGTCGAGATGTCTAGTTGTTAGTTTGTTTGTTTAGTTCAGTGAAAAATTCTTTAATCCCATCGATGCCCGTTTCAAGTGAGCGGTGAGTGGCTTCTTCAAGTGAGCTACCAAGCATGCGTTGATTAAAGGCTTCAATCAGCATTGGTAGGTTGACCCCTGAAATTAAGCGATACTCAGTATCTGTTAAGTTGTGATGATTTAAAGCAGTTTGATTATAAGGACTAGCGGAATATAAATCAGTAAAAATAATAACGCCTGCGCCTTGATCAAGTTCTTTGATCGCCTTTAAAATATCTGCTGAAAAATCTTCAATGCTATTACCGTGACATAAAGATAATGTCTGACAGTTTTCTTGTTTTCCCATAATTAATTCGACACTGTCGAGAATTCCTTCTGCAAATTTCCCGTGTGTAGCAATTAATACACCAATCATAGTTTCACCACCTTTGCCTTTCTATAAGCAAGACTCGTGCCAATAGGTAACTAAGTTAGTGTGTTGATAGCGTGAAACCTTCATACGGTAAGGTTTCGACAAAGATAATATTTGTGAAAAAAGTAAAACAACACACTTTTTACGAATAAAAGTGTGTTGTTTTAGTGTGTCATTCCATCTAAATGATCTGTGTTGCATTAGTGTGTCGAGGCTATTAATAACCGTTGATAATTTTTTCAAAAATATTTTGTTCCGAGAAAATAAAGATTTCCGTGACATAGGCGAGCTCTGATTCTGGCACTTCAATTCCCCAGACATTGTCGATATACTGAAAATTCTCAACGATGATCTGGTGGATTGCTTGATAGTCTTTTAGTCGTGTCGCCAAATTTTTGTAGCTATAGGTTTCATTTTGAATAACACGCTCTAACATACAGGTTGTGTGGAAAATATACTTGATATAAAGAGCGTTCGTATCTTCGATTTTTAGCTGCTCAATGATCTGATGAAAGGTTTCAGTCAGTGTTTCAATGGCTTTTCGTGAATCAATAAAGGTTAAGACATTTTGAATTAAGGTGACTAGCTTAGGATTATCAATATAGTTGTGTGTCTGAGTTGAGAAGCTCGTTTCTAATTGTCGGTTAGAGACAGGGTAATCACTAATATTTTCCAAGCTCTCTACCAAGCTTTCGAGAGTAGTCGAAGCCATCAAGGATAAACGAGTAGCCTCTAAAACCGTCAGGGTGCTTACCATATTGATACTTTTGACGGCAATGCCTGTTTCCTGCGCAATAATTTCGCCAAAGGTGGTAAGAGACCCCATATCGACTAAAAGTAATACCCCTTTCCCTTGGTCGATCTTCTTGACCAGCTCTTTAGCCTTGGTTAAGACGGTGCTGACTTTCTCGTCTAGCGGCATACATAGATAATGAGCCTGCTCAACTTTTAGCAGAATATTAGAGACCTTTGCTAATTCTTCTGCTACTTGTCCATGAGTTAGGACGAGAATCCCCACTCGTTGATTATTGGATTTTAGTGTTAATGATTCTAAAAAGACGGCAATAAAGCCGATTTCATAAGGTGGAATCTGAATCGCCTTTTTCTCCTCGATCAACTGAATGATTTTTTTCGCCATCGTGTAGTAAATCGCGTCGTTATTGACAACCAATTCAGATTTTGGTTGTCGTAAAGGTTGATTATCATTGATCCGTTCAATCAATGCCACGAGATGCAAAATGATGCCGATGATGGTATTTTCTTCCACAGAAATCCCGTGCTCGGATAGAACTGACAGTAGGATAGAGTTAATAAACGAATAGTCTTCCTTGCTGACGAGCTTATAGATTGGCTCTTCACTCGGCCGTTCAGGTAAGTTATGCTGTGATTTTTGAGAAAAATAATTAACCAGCTCTTTGTCGACTAAATGGGTCACTTCATCTAGTTCTAAGCCTTGTTTAAAATATTGCTTGGATGTGGCTTCAATCGTGGCATACAAGTTTTCTTCAAGTGTTTTATCAACAAAAAAGTTTTTGACTTGCTTGCTAGAGTCAGTTGGATGAAAGGTAAATCCGCGTTTACTTGACCAATAAAATTCATGTGAGAGGATGTCTCGTTTCTCATCAAAAATATCAAAATATTCGACATACTGACTAGGTAATTGAGAGAGCTTCACACTGACTTCATTGGTTTTTTTAGTTAGCATTTCAACAAAGGCGCTGGCACAAATTAACTGAATATCGTTACAAAGTTGGCCGATGTTATGGGTGCAATCATAGACCAAAAAGTATTTCATCACTTCGTTAGAGACCTTGATCGGGCGATTAATTTTTTTCGCTTCTTGTTTGAAATTCAGCATAATCAGTTCCATACGCTCTTCAAGTGTCCGTTCTCGTAAGGGAGGGATGGAAATTAGATTAGGGATGCGCCGTAAAAAGGTTTGTAAAATGGCCACATCAACCTGCTCAGTCGTGGCAGAGATAATCAATACGTTCGCATAATGAATAGCACTAGATTCTCCTAAACGACGGTATTCCCCTCGATCAATAAGAGAAAAAAGCATTTCTTGCCCTTCAGGAGGCAAGCGGTGTACCTCATCGAGAAAAAGAATGCCGTTATTTGCTTGGGCGACTAAGCCTTTGCGATCAGTATCTGCCCCAGTAAAAGCGCCTTTTACATGACCAAAAAGATGGGAAAGCAATAGCTGAGGATTGCCAGCGTAATCCGCGCAATTAAAAATAATATAAGGGGCATCTGGTTTCAATTTTTCAGACTCTACTGCAAAGCGGTACATCGTATTGGCAAAGGTTGTTTTCCCTACACCAGTTTCACCAATCAACAAAGTATCAAGTCCCTTGGGAGGATAAAGAATTGCCGCAATTGCTTGTTTTACTTGATTTTTCATGCTTTTATCAAAGCCAATTAGAGCGGCAAAGGATTCGCCGATTTGAGTAGCAGTCTCTGCGTCCTGTTCCACTTTAGTTAGGGCTGATAAGCTCGGCTTTGTGGCAGGCATTAGCGAGAAGAGCTGTTTAAACTGTTCTTGACTGTCAATATACAAGCGATCACCAAGAGGAGCTAGATAATCAGTTGCCTGACAAATAAAGCGAACAGGCCGACCACCGATTTTAATGATTGTCCCTTCTTTGTGGAGAGCGTTGAGCTCCCGACTGACATTACTGCGAGAATAGCCAGTTAAATCAGCCAGTTCATTTGCAGTCCAACCGATAGTTTCGTCTATGTTAAGTTTAAGGACAGATTCAGATAGTGTGTAAAGTTTGTGAAAAATATTTTTTTTTCGTGTGTTTGACATTTAAAAGTAACCCCTTTCACCAAATTATTTTCTATCATAGCACACATTTTTGGTTTTAAATACTAGAGAAAAAAATTTGTGAAGTGAAAAAATTTAGGCTTGACTATTATTTTTGGCTTTGTTACTATCTGTGGTGAGTAGATATGAGCAATCTCTGGTTGGAAAAAAACGGAGGATTGCTTTATGGAACAGGAACAAGTTGTATCAAAAACTTACCGCCTAGTTGCGGCAGGAGAAGTTCAAACAGAGATGATTGAACGTGAGGTAAAAGAGGGGTGGGTAGTAGTTGAGCCCAATATTGCCAGTGTTTGCCATGCAGATTTAAGGTACTATACGGGGAGTCGTCGGCCAGAAGCAATGAAAAAGAAATTGCCAATGGCGTTACTTCATGAAGGGATTGGTGTCGTGATTGACAGTCGGTCTGAGAAGTTTTCAGTAGGAGACCGTGTAGTGATTGTGCCAAATATTCCTGGTCAGGTCTTAGACCCAGAGAAGTACCCTAATACAGAGGGAATCCCGGTCAATTATACAAAAGGCAATCAATTTTTGGGCAGTGGCTATGACGGGATTGCACAAAGTAAGCTTGTTCACCCTGCGGAATGTCTGGTTAAAATACCAGATGATGTTCCAGATGAAATTGCTGTTCTAGCGGAGCTGTGTACAGTTTCATATCACGGAGTGAGTCATATTGCTGATCGTTTACGGCAACCTGAAACCAAGGTGGCTCTTTTTGGTGACGGCCCAGTCGGTTATTTGACAGCTGCGATGATTCGCTATATGTACGGTGTGGATGAAAGTCGTTTCACCGTTTTTGGGGCAGATCCTGACAAGCTGAGCGAGTTTACCTTTGCTCGTCAACGGCTGGTTCAAAACTATGATTTTGTTAATTCTCCTGATAAATTTGATGTTGTTCTGGAGTGTACAGGAGGACGCTTTAGTGAGAGTGCTTTGAACCAAGCGATTGATAGCTTTGCGCCGTGTGGTGATTTGGTTATCATGGGAGTTAGTGAAGAGCGAGTGCCAATCAATACGAGGGATATTCTTGAAAAAGGCCTTCGTTTATATGGCAGCAGTCGTTCGTCAACTGCTGATTTTGAGGCTGTGATTAAGGCCTTTAGTCTGCCAGAGTACCGTCAAGCATTGAAACGGATTTTACCTGAAACATGGGATGTTGTGACAGATGCGGCGTCCTTTAAAGCAGCGATGGATCAAGTGGTTGCCAATCGTGCGTGGCATAAAACTATTCTTGATTTTAAGTGGTAATATATTAAAAAAACGAAACAGCTAGCTCTCAGAGCTAGTTTGTTTCGTTTTTTTGGTTGTGAATTGTTTTAGTAAATCATCTCTACTCGATGCTTTTCGACAATTTTTTGAAAAGAGGTGGGCAGTGGCTGATCAGAAATGATCAAATCAATCTTTTCGAAAGGAACGCTTAGATAAAAGAAATCCTGGTCGACTTTAGAACTGTCAGCTAGGAGAATAGTCTTTTTCGCTTGCTTAAAAAAAGCACGTTTAACTTGGGACTCTTCTTCTGTGGCATCACTGCCACCGTGAAGGCTCAGCCCGCGACAAGAGACGATGGCTATATCTGCATGGAATGAGCGAATGTGATCACAGGCCATAACCCCTGTAATAGATGATTCATTATTGCGAATCTTACCGCCGACAGAGTAGATCTCATGCTGGGTTTGAACACCGAGGATGTATGAGGTTAAATTACCATTGGTTAATATTTTTAGATTTTTAAAGGCATGAAGCTTTTTCGCCAATTTAAAAACGGTACTACTAGAATCTAAAAATAGACTTTGGCCCTCTTCGATGTGAGCAAGAGCAAGTTCTGACATGTATTCTTTTTGCGATTCATTGTTTCTTTCGCGGTATAAGAAAGGCAATTCATAACGTTGCTCCCCCAGATACATCGCCCCACCGCGGGTTCGTTGAATCTGTCCGTTTTCAGCTAAAATGCTAAGATCTCGGCGAATAGTAGCAGGACTGCTGAAAAGCAGTGAGCCTAACTGTTCAGTTGATAAAAAACGCTCTTTCTTGAGTAAATGTAAAATTTTTAGTCGTCGTTCTTCAGGTAACATTCTACCACGCTCTTTCTTTTTTCTTTAAGTGTACCACGTAATGATCGAAAGTGAGTGGAAATGATGAGCGTAAATGATTGAAGTTGCGCAATAATCAACTTAATCGCCAGTTATTGTAGATTGAAAGTGATTGAAATATGATAAAGGAAAGTAAGAAAGAAGGATAAAAATGAAAACAATGAAAGTAGCCGTTTTTAATGATGTAAAAGACATTCAAATTGAAGAAGCACCCATGCCAGAGGTTTATGGGGCGTATATTCTAATTAAAGTAGATGCTTGTGCGGTTTGTACATGGGAACAGCGGGTTTATACAGGTGTCAAGCAGGTTGAGTTTCCTTTTATCGGGGGACATGAGATTGCTGGGGAGATTATTGCAATAGGTGATGAAGTCAATGAGACAATCTGGCAACTTGGAGATAAAGTAGTTTACGGAACCAATCTTGCCTGTGGCGATTGTTATCAATGTAAGAGCGGTAACGAACAAAATTGTTATAACTTTGATCATAGTAAACAGCTTCCGGGCCTCCCCCATAAAGGAATGGGCGGATTTTCGGAGTATTTATTAGTAGAGCCCAAGCATTTGTTTAAATACTGGGGAGTCTCTGCCATTGAAGCGTCTCTTGCTGAGCCCTTATCTTGTGTGATTCACAGCTCGGAAACGGCAGACATTTCTTACGGTGATACAGTGGTGATAATTGGTTGTGGCATTATGGGGTTATTGCATCTACAAGTCGCCCTTAAGAGCGGGGCATCGGTCATAGTTAGTGACCCGCAGGAGGAACGTTTAGCACTAGCGAAGGAACTAGGGGCACACTATACGATTAATCCGACGAAAGAGAATCTTGAAGTAGCAGTCGATGAGATCACTCAAAAAATTGGGGCACAGGTCGTCTTTGATACAACGCCGATTGCAGCAATTGTCGAACAAAGTTTAACATTACTGGCAAACAATGGAAAATTAGTTTTGTATTCGTCTTTTTATCCAGACAAGCCTGTCAGCTTCAGTCCAGACACTCTTCATAAAACAGCCACACAAATTCAAGGGACTGCTAATTCTAATAGTCGTGATTTTATGCGGGCTGCAAAAATGATTAGTGAAGGCATCATTGATATGACCCCTTTTATTAGCCAAACATATGGCTTTGAAGACATTAAAACAGGCTTGGAATCAGCGATTATGGGTGACAAGTACCGAGTGGTTATTAATTTTATGGAGGGCAGATAAGATGTTAGTGACACTTAAAGAAATTTTGGCAGTGGCCGAAAAAGAAAACAAGGCCGTGGGGGCGTTTAATGTTCCTAATTATGAAGCACTGAGAGCGGTGATTCATGGAGCTGAGGAGCTACAAGTTCCTGTGATTGTTCAACATGCAGAGGTTCACGAAAACCTGATCTCTCTCAGTGACATTGGGCCGATTATGCTTGAAATGGCTAAAAAGGCGACAGTGCCGGTTGCTGTTCATCTGGATCACGGTGCATCATTTGATAAATGTGTTGAGGCGATTCGTTTAGGCTTTACATCGGTGATGTACGATGCTTCTGATAAACCTTTTGAACAGAATTTGGCAGAGACAGCAGAAATCGTAAAAATTGCTCACGCAGTTGGTGTGTCAGTCGAGGCAGAGTTAGGAAGTATTTATACCTCTGAAATTGGTGGAGGTGAAGGGCGTTCTGACCGGTCGGCAGAAGAATTAAAGCCTGAAAATATGTACACAGATCCCAAACTGGCCAAACAATTTGTCGAAGAAACGGGGATTGATTGCTTGGCAATTGCTTTCGGAACCGTTCACGGCTTATACCTAACTAAACCGCAACTGGATTTGGAGCGAATTACTGAGATTAAAAATGAGAGTGACTTGCCATTTGTAATGCACGGTGGCTCAGGTGTGTCAGCCGAAAATTATCAGATTGCTATCAGCAAAGGGATTCGTAAAATAAATTATTACACATATATGAATAAAGCCGGTGGTCAAGCGATTGCAGACTATCTATCAGAGAAAGAAGCAGGCTCGCCGATTTTCTTTGACGAGCTCTCGTTGATTGCGTATGAGGCGATGAAAACTAATGTTAAAGAGGCACTGATGATATTTAATCATGTATAATGACCACTATTTTAAAGTTTAAGAATTTTACCCTCTTTAATTATTGTGACATTGATTCGTTTATAGGTTTATTTTATTGAAGCATGAGACTCTGTATAAGAGTAAAAAAATTATTTTACAATAAATTCCATTTTATCGAGCCTGTAAAGACGTTATTTTTACAAATAATGTCTTTACAAGCTCTTTTATTTAATTGGGATGTGCTTAAAATGTAAATGATGAAATTTCAAAATTAATGATGTTTTTATATTGGCATAAATAATTTATGGTAGAATAAGGTATTGTTACTGTTTTAAAAAACTGTAATCGAAATTTTAAATTTATAAGTCCAGTTCCTTTTTTAGTAGCTATTTATGAGGTGTGGACTGATTGCTTATCTAAATGACTCATTTAGGTTGATTAATACAAGGAAGGAAGAAGGAATATGAGTTCAAATTATTTAACTTCGTTAATTAGGCAAAAAATAAAACATCAAAGTGAAATTGAAAAAAAGATTTCCGCTTACTTTTTTTCAATTTCTGATACGCTAATTGTTGAAAAAACCATCACAGAATTATCCGAAGAAATAGGGGTTTCCATCACCAGTATTTATTCGTACGTCAAGAAGTTAGGGTTTAAAGGATTTCAAGATTTTAAGATTAAAGTAGCGACTAATTCATTAAATAACAAAAAGTATGATAAATTAACTATTTTATCGGATATAGACTCTGATAGTACGCCTATGAACATCACGAATAAAATAGTGGATTACAATATTGATTTATTACAGGATTTTCATTCGTTTGTTGATGAGCGCAAGTTAAACGAAACGTTGAAATTATTGTATCATGCGAATTCATTTAGTTTTTTTGGACAAGCTGCGTCATCTGTTTTAGCATATGATGCCTATATTAAATTTTTACGATTAGATTATAGTTGTAATTATAATATGGATTATCATGTACAATTAATTAATGCAACAAAATTAGGAGATCAGGATGTGGCCTTTATTTTTTCTCATTCGGGAAAGACTAAAGAAACGATTGAAATTGCAAAAGCCTTACATGCGAATGGAACGAAAATGATTGTCTTCACGGGAAGTCCAACATCTGAATTAGCAGATTTAGGGGATATTGATTATATTCTATCGACTGAGGAAACGACCTTTGGCTTAGAGTTTATTACCTCGAGAGTTCTCTATTCAACGATTGTGGACATTATATTTCTTAGTTTGTTGTATCATGATGAAGAAACAAATAAGATGTCGATTAAAGAAATTAGAAGTATTTTAGATATTTCTAAAAGAGATTAATTGACTATATGCTTTTTTTTAAACCTTTTTTGCGAAAAAAAGGTTTTTATTGAATTCGATTGCAAAAAAAATTTTTTCCGTTATAATGGAATTAACATGGAACGGTTATTAGTGGTAGGTAGAATGTTTATGGCTTTAAATAAGTGTTTCCGTGAATAATTATAAAGAGGGAGGGAAAGTTGAATGTTTTTTTTAAATCCTTGGGTGAGTATTTATAAAAAAATTTTTTTAAAAAGTGGTCGTAAGTAAAATTACTAATGAAAATTGGAGGTAATATTATGTCGATAGTTCAAGCTATTATCATATCTGTTTGGGTTGCTCTTATTCAGGCAAGATTCTTTGGGTATGCCGGATTGAATTTAAGGTTTAGTCCATTGATGACGAGTTTGTTTGTAGGGATTGTGTTAGGTGATATTGTTCAAGGGGTAACGGTTGGGGCTGCTATTCAACTTATTTCAATGGGACAAATTGCACCAGGTGGTCAAATGGCAACTGAGCCAGCCGTTTCTGGTGCTGTAGCAACTGCTGTCGCTATTCTAGGGGATTTAGATCCAGCAGCGGCCGTAGCTATTGCAGTTCCAGTTGGGATTTTAGGGAGTTATTTATATACATTTAAGATTATTGTTAACTCTTTTGTTACTAAATATATTGATAAAGTAGTCAATGATTTAGATGATAAGAAGTTTACATTTGCAATCGGGATTGTGCCAACACTCTTAACTATGTTAACACATGTACCTGTTATGTTTATTGCTCTGTATTTTGGAGCGGATTCAATTGCTAAAGTTGTCACGCAACTACAAGGGACGGTTGTATTCCATATTTTAGATGTTGTAGCAGGTTCATTAGCTGCTGTGGGGATTGTGGTTCTAATTAGAATCATTGGTGAAAAAACAGATTTACTCTTTTTCTTCTTAGCCTTTTTCTTAACGATGATTTTAAAAGATTTAAATGTCACGATGGTTACCTGGGCGATTATTGGCATTATCGTTGCCGGTCTTTATACACTTATTACTTATCAAGCAGAGGAGTTGAGTGGAAATGTCGAATAAAAACAATGTGGAAACAAAAGAAAATACTAGTTTAACAAAGCGTGATCTCAATCAAATTTGGAATAGATGGTGGTGGATGAACGAGATTCCACGTACCTATGAAAGACAAATTGCTCCCGCTATGATGTATGCGCTGACACCTTTATTGAAAAGGCTTTATCCTGAGCCGGATGAATTACGGGAAGCTTATAACCGTCATTTAACCTTTTTTAATACAGATGCTATTTGGGGAGGGAGTACGATTTCTGGTATTACTGCTTCTTTGGAAGAGCAGCGCGCTCAGGAGGTAGCTGAAACTGGTGATGAACAAAATGTGACCTCAGATTTAATTGAAGCGACTAAGGTCGGGTTAATGGGACCGATGGCAGGTATTGGTGATTCGATCAATAACGGCACGTTGCAATACTTGTTGATTGCGATCGCTTTGCCGTGGGCGTCAGAAGGAAATTGGATTGGTGCTGTCTTGCCTTGGTTTTTCTTCTCGGCTATTACATATGGATATGGCCGATTCTTCGTTCACTTTAGTTATAAATGGGGACGGCAGGCAGCAAGAGAGTTAATAGCAGGAGCTCGCGCTAATCGAATTATTAAGGCGTTTACGATATTGGGAATGTTTATGATGGGGGTAACAGCAGCAAAATACGTTAAAGTCCAATCATCTCTCGAATTTACCTTATCTGGTAAAGAGTTTTCTATTCAAGGGATTCTTGATTCAATTTTACCTGGGATTTTACCATTAGCATTAGTGATGTTTTTATATGTCTATTTTGAGAAAAAAGGACTGAACGTTCTTAAAGGAATGTTAATTGTGAGTGTCGCTTTAGGGATATTGGCCGCAATTGGTCTTTTATAATAATATTTAACAATACATTTTTATTGGCAGTTTGCTAACTATAATATGGAGGTAATGACATGGGAGAAATTACATTTGCAAGAGTGGATAGCCGTTTAATTCATGGTCAGATAGTAACAAAATGGGCGAAATCATCGGGAGCTAATAATATTTATATTATTGATAATGTGATTGATCGTGATGATTTCTCGAAAGACATCTATGTGTCGTCGGGGAAACGTTATGGTTTTAAAGTCAAGGTTTATAGTGTTGAAGGAGCTTTGCGTGAATGGGAAGCGAATCAATTTGGGGGAGATAAGGTTTTTATTATTTTTAAAGAGGTTATAACTGCGATTGAGTGTATGAACCAAGGGTTACCTTTACCAACTTTAAATCTAGGTGGTATCCCTAAAAAAGCCGGCAAGGAGTTTTTTATTAAGAATGTGGCTTTGAGTGAAGAGGAACTAAGTGAGTTACGTCAATTAGCTGAAGAAAAGGATATTTCAATCTATGCACAAACCGTTCCAGATGCAGCTCGTAAAAAAATATAAACAAGGAGGTAAACTATTTTGAAGAAAATAGCGGTTGTTAATTCTAAAAGTTTTGGAAGGTATTTTCCTGAACATATTACACAATTAGAATCACTAGGTGGTGTTGATGTTTTAGATATTGATGTCAATTTAGACTCAATTGAAATTGCCAAACAATTGGAACAGTATGAATGTATTATCGCAAGTGTAACACCAGAGTTTGACCGGACATTTTTTGAGCACGCCCCTAATTTGAAAATTATTGCGCGTCACGGTCTGGGCTATAATAGTGTGGATATTGAAGCGGCGACTCAACATGGTGTATATGTGACCAAAGTTGAAGGGATTGTGGAACAGGAAGCCGTTGCGGAACATGCCTTGTCTTTAATGTTATCTTTGGCCAGACATATTCCGCAAGCGGATGCCTCAGTGCGACAAATGCCTTGGTCCAATCGTTCCCAGTTTTGTGGCTTTGAGTTAAAAAACATGAAAATCGGGATCATTGGCTACGGTAATATCGGTTCTCGTGTGGGAGAAATTTTACATAATGGGTTCAAAGCGGAGGTATTAGTTTATGATCCATATAAATCAGCAGACTATATTGCCAGTCATCAAGGGAAAAAGGTGTCATTAGATCAACTTATTACAGAAGCAGACGTGATTTCACTTAATTCTTCAGCAAATAGTGAAAATATAGGAATGCTTTCTTATGATGAATTTAAGAAGATGAAGAATGAGGTATTGATTGTTAATACTGCTAGGGGAATCTTAATTGATGAGGAGGCTTTAGTTGAAGCATTAAAGAATCAGTTAATCCGAGGGTATGCAGCAGATGTCTTTGCGATTGAACCACTTGTTGCAGATAGTCCGTTATTATCTTTTTCAAATGTCCTTGTGACGCCACATATTGGGGCTTACACGTATCCAAGCTTAAAAGGAATGGGCGACAAAGGAGTAGCAGATGTTGAAGCGGTATTAACAAATCAAGTTCCAACTCAAATTGTGAATAAGGGAGTCTTAAAACAATGATCGGTATTCAGATAGTATCTCATGGAGATTTATGCAGTGGTTTGTTGGATTCACTCGAAATGATTATTGGGGATGTGACACAAATAAGTTGTTCCAAGCTCAATGTTGATTCTGATGTTGAAGAGTACAAAGAAACGATGTTAGCTCAAAGTAAAGCGTTAGATAGCGGAGACGGTGTTCTGGTTTTTGCTGATATGTATGGCGCAACGCCTTATAACACGGCGTTATTTAATTCGCGCGAATTTGCAGACACGCATTATAAAGTTATTGCTGGGGTTAATTTACCTATTTTAATTGATGCTACTCTCAATCGTGACACAACGAGTTTAGATGACTTAATTAAAAATTTAAAAGCAAGTGCCAATGAGTCAATTGTGTTTCCAGAAACTGTTAAATAAAAAATTCCCCAGGAGGAAATTTTATGAGTAAAGTCGTTTCTACAACTGTAACCTTTGGAAAGTATACAACTGTTGCTATTGATAAGTTAAAACAAGCTGGTCATGACGTGCTACTTAATTCCACAGGCAGATATTATACGGAACAAGAATTAATTAAATTAGGAACAGAAAATCCTGAAACAGAAGCTTTAATCGTAGGAGGTGATCATATCAATAAGAACGTGATCGCTGCTTTTCCTAACTTAAAAGTTATTGCTATGCATGGTGTTGGTGTCGATAAAATTGACCGTTCTTATGCTAAATCAAGAGACATTGTTGTCACAAATACACCTGGGGCTAACAGCATCGATGTTGCTGAATATGTGGTTGCGTTGATGATTATTTTTAATCGAAAATTAGACATGGGCATGCGTGAAATGAAGGAGGGGATTTGGGCGAAAAAGGTAGGCAAGAGAGTCAGTGGTCAAACGCTTGGGATTGTCGGTGTTGGCAGTATCGGTATGGAATTGGCTAAACGAGCCTCAATATTAGGAATGACCATCTTAGGCTACGATCCCTACCCTAATGAGCGTGCCTTAGATTATGGTCTGACCTATGTGAGTTTAGTTGAGTTATTAGCGGCATCAGATATCGTTGCGCTACATTCTCCTGTTATTGCAGGAACCCCCCCTATTATAAATGAGAATAGCTTAAAACTATTAAAAGAAGAGGCGTTGCTGATTAATGCGGCTCGAGCACCGCTGGTTGATTTAGATGCTGTTGAAAAGGCGATTGAACTAAATCGTTTAGGTGGATTTATTACAGATGTTTATGAAGTAGAGCCACCTAAGCCGAGAAAATTATGGCAGTATGAGAACGTCATTATGACCCCTCATGGAGGCGGCGGAACGATTCAAGCTAATATGAATATGGGGGAAATGGCAACTGATAATGTGATGGATGTCTTGAATGGTGGTCTGGGGATTAATCCAGTTAGATGAAGCAGTATCGAAGGGAATGAGGACGTGTGAAACTTGCTATTGGAAATGACCATGCAGGCTACCAGCTACGTGAAGTTGTAATAAAAGTAGCGGAAGAGTTAGGTTATGAAGTAGTTGATTTTGGTACAACAAATGAAGAGCATACCTTTACTACACCTGTTGCTGAAAAAGTGGCAACCTATGTTGTAGAGAAACAAGTTAAAGGTATTTTAATTTGCGGAAGTGGTGTTGGTATGGCAATTGCAGCCAATAAAGTACCTGGGGTTAGATGTGTTAATTGTTCAGATGTTTTTTCTTGTGAGTCGTCACGAACACATAATAATACAAATGTTTTAGCGTTAGGCTCTCGAGTTGTGGGACCTGGTTTAGCAGAAAAATTAGTTAGAATCTGGTTAACTGCTGAATATGAGGGAGGCAGACGAGACGTACCATATGGTCTAATTACTGAGTTGGAACGTAAATACTTAAAAAGTTGAGGATGATTTCTATGAAGATAACAAAAAGTAAAAAAATTATTGATACCATGGAACGATGTTATGCTTTAGCTAATATAGAAACGTCGATGGGGACTAAGTGTATTGTTGCCAGTGAAGCGGTAGGTGGTGCAACCAATTTATATAGTGGCGATACTATATGTGAGCAAAAAGAAGTTATTTTGGAAGGCGAAGGGGGAACGATGAGCATCGTTCCTCTCTCAAAGGCAACAAGTGAGGTTGTGGAATTTTTAATGTCTCAAAATTATTTTCCGGGGTTTGAAGCAAAGTCATCTGTCATTGTTAAACTTTCTAAAAAGAATGAACAGTGGATACAAGAAGAAGTCCTAGCGATGCCGTATTTGCATCGCTTTGAGTTACTTGAAGTGAAAGATAAGACTTATATTGTCTGCTCGACTTTATGTACTTGGAAAACATCAAGAGAAGACTGGTCTAGTCCAGGTCATGTTTTTATGGGTGTTTATCATCGGGATACCAATGAAGTCACTGATTTCAGATTAGTGTTGTCTAATATTACTCAAAATCACGGTATGTCTAAAATTATTGAAAACGATCAAGAAAGTATACTAATATCAGCCAGAGATGGCATTTATGTGATAAGAGTGGCAGATGGCGACTATTATTATGAAAAAAAATATGCCATTGCCGCCAGTGAAACGATTTTACTTGATATTAATAATGATGGATTAGATGAAGTGATTACGATCGAACCATTTCATGGAGATACAATTGGAATTTATAATCATCAAGGTGAATTACTGCATCACATTAAGAGAAATACCCAATTTTTACATTCATTGTGGGGTGGAAAAGTATTAGATAAACCTATTTTTATTTGCGGTGGTCGTCGCGGTGATTCGGATATATTTGTTTCATATATGAATGATGCAGGAGTGTTTGAAGAATTCATAATTGACTCAGGCAATGGCTCAGCGAATATTATTGTTGAGCAAATAGGCAATCAATTAAACATAATTAGTGCAAATAATTCAATTAATGAAATTGCGATGTACACATTAACTTTTAGCAATTAAAAAATTTTCAAAAGGCACATTGATAAGTTGGTAAGAAAGGGGCTCTAATATGGATAAAATTGAGATTATTCAAAAATTACGACAGGAAAAATTGGTTGCAGTCATCAGAGCAGAGACGAAAGAGCAAGGTCTTAAAATGGTTAAAAGTGTGATTGATGGGGGCATTAAGTTTATCGAGGTGACGTTTACAGTGCCTGGTGCAGATCGCTTAATCGAAGATCTTATAATAACTTATCGAAAGTCAGATGTTATTATTGGCGCAGGGACAATTTTAGATTCGGAAACAGCCCGCATCGCTATTTTGGCAGGAGCACAATTCGTGGTTAGTCCGATATTTAATGAAGAGCTAGTTAAATTAGTTAATCGTTACCGAATTCCTGTGATGACAGGTGCACTTACGCCAGCAGAAGCGGTAAATGCTTTAGAATATGGGGTGGATGTTATTAAATTGTTTCCAGGAGATGCTTTTACACCCAATATTATTAAAAGTTTTAAAGGCCCGTTACCTCAAGGGGTGTATATGCCGACAGGTGGCGTTAATTTAGGAAATGTTTTGACATGGTTAGAAAATGGTGCATTCGCTGTTGGCACAGGTAGTAGTTTAACCGCTGGTGCTGCAACTGGTAATTACGAAGCAGTAACTGAAGAAGCTCAGAAGATTGTGGCTGCAGTGGCGTCGTTTACAGGTAATTAAGTAAAAAGGAGTAATTAATTTGAGTGAGGCAAAAGCATTAGTGATGAATAAAGAAGATAATGTGGTAACGTTATTACAAAATACGCCAGCGAATACGTCTGTGTCCTTGTTGTATCAAGGTGAGCTTTTAGGGTCAGTCGAAACGTTGGAAGAGGTTGATATGTATCATAAGGTCTCCCTTAAAGCAATTGATGAGCAAGAGACGATTAGCAAGTACGGTGAAGTTATTGGATTAACAACTCAAAAAATAAAAGTGGGTGAGCACGTTCACACTCATAATGTAAGGAGTCTCAAAGTTTAAATGACAAAGATAAAAGGTTATAAACGATCAGACGGATTGTACGGTATTCGCAATAAAATAATTATTATGTCTACGGTTGGATGTGCAAATGAAACAGCCAGACGAATTTCGGAAAATGTTCCAGGAACGGTTTTTATTCCTGCGGGAAAAGGATGTGGTCAAATTGGCGATTCTGTTGAAATTACGAAACGAACCTTGACAGGATTTGCTTTAAATCCAAATGTTTTTGGTACGGTTATTGTCGGTTTAGGGTGCGAAACAACTCAGCCTTTTGAACTGAAAGAACGAATTGCCAAGGTTTCTGACAAACCTGTTTTTGCTTTCAGTATTCAAGAAGAAGGGGGGACGCTAAAAACAATTGAACATGTCTCGAAAGTTGTTAGTGATCTTTATGATGAGTCGTTGAAGGAGGAAAAGGTTTATTTTGATCTTTCTCATTTGATGTTAGCTACTAATTGTGGAGGCAGTGATGCCACGAGTGGTCTTGCAGCCAATCCTGCTTTAGGGTATACATCAGACCTTCTTGTTGAAGCAGGTGGAACGTCACTATTAGGTGAAACGACTGAGTTGATTGGGACGGAACATATATTGACCCGTCGAACGAAAGATGAAACAGTTCGCCAAGATGTTTTACAGATCATAGAAGGGTTGGAAAAAGAATTTGCGGATCTGGGCGTGGATATTCGCGGTGCAAATCCATCACCAGGCAACCAAAAAGGAGGATTATCCACTTTAGAAGAGAAATCTTTAGGTGCGATTACTAAAGGCGGAACGAGTGTCATTAATCAGGTGGTTAAGTATGGTGAGATTCCAACTGAAAATGGCTTGGTTATTATGGATACGCCAGGCTATGATATCGAATCTGTAACGGGTATGGCGGCGGCGGGGGCGCAAATTTGTGTGTTTACAACAGGTCGCGGAACACCGATTGGAAATCCTTTGATGCCGATGATAAAAATAACTGGCAACAAGGTGACATATGCTAATATGATTGACAATATTGATTTGGATATGTCTAAAATAGTTGATGGTGAAATGACGATTGAAGCTGGTGGTCAGCTTATCTTAGATGAAATAATAGCTGTTTGTAATGGTAAGAAAACTAAAGCGGAAGAATTTGGTTTCAATGAAATTGCCATCTATCGAAACAATGAAGTCTGGTGTTGTAATCTATAAGAGAATGACTGATGTGAGTGCTAATCAGTTAAAAATATGTTGAAGCTCTCATAAACGACTCACTTGATTTGCGTGAATGGTTTATGGGAGTTTTTTGACTATTCGATTGATCAAACTAAATAGATATGGAGGTCATCCTATGTTGAATGATTTGAAAGTTAAAGTAGGGCCCCAGTTTTACCAGTATCATGTTGGGGCAATAGAGGTTGTACCAATGTTATTAGAGGAATATCAGGCTAAAAAAATAGTAGTCGTTCATGGTGAAGCTTCATGGGTAAAGGCGAAAGATAAACTAGACTTTTTAAAAGATAGCCGTTATGATGTGACGTTACATCAATACACTGGGGAGTGCAGTTATTATGGGGCTGAGTTGTTAGTTCAAGAGGTGCAGAGTGCTCAGGCAGATTTTATCATTGGGGTAGGAGGAGGGAAGTTAGTTGATTTAGTTGGCTATACGGCTCATATATTAAATTGTAATTTCGGTGTGATTCCGACTTTGGCCAGTAATTGTGCACCGTGGACACCATTATCTGTCATGTATACGGAAGCGGGGGAGGCAGAAGGTAAGACAGAACATTATTTAAGGCAAGCCGCTTTCTTTATTACGGACCCTACTTTAATCATTGATTCGCCAGTGTCGTATTTCGTGGCTGGCTTAGCTGACACATTAGCAAAATGGTATGAATCAGATGCAATCCTTAAACAAGATCATTTGAAACGTGAACCTTTTTTACAACTGGCTGAATTTACATCTATTCTGTGTAAAAAAGCAATTATTGAAGAATCTGCCAAAGCGATTCAAGATATGAAAAATCAAAACCTATCCGCTGAATTTATTCGGTTGTCTGAAATAGTGTTTGCAGTAGCTGGAATGGTTGGTGGATTAGGCGACAAATATGCGCGAAATGCAGCGGCTCACGCCATGCATGATGCTATGAGTAAGTATATTCCAGAGAGCCATCAATTCTTACATGGAGAAAAAGTTGCTTATGGGATTTTGTATCAACTGGCATTAGAGAAGCGCTGGTATGAGATAGATAATTTACTACCATTTTACAAGGAATTAGCATTACCGATGTCACTCAAACAAATGGGGATTTATCCAGAGGATGGTGAGCTACTCAACAAGATGATAGCGTTCATTGAGTCGAAGGAAAAGGTGCAGTTGATTCCTATAACGATTACAAGGGAATCATTGCGACAGGCGATAGTTGATTTAGAAGCATACATAGAATTAAAAGGAATTTCCTAATCATCAGACTTGTAGATAACATCTGAATTGAAAAAGAGTTGTTCGGGATTTATTAACATCTAAAGAAGGGTGGCAAAACTAATTTTTAGTTTGCCGCCCTTCTTTAAATGTGCAACTTAACCAGACTGTGATGTAGCTTAAACAAAAGCAGTTGTTTGACCTGTTTTGGCTTGCTATACTGAGGTCAATCAAGTCGATAATGACTAACAGACAGGGAAAGAGGAGATTAAATTATGACAGGATTAACAGTAGAAAACAACCGCCAAAGAAGCCTTAATTGTCTGACGTATGTTCTGATTGCTTTTGGGTTATTGGGAGGCGAATTAGTATTAGTCGCAATTGAACAAGCCATTTATGGGATAGATTTATCAGCATTTACATTAGGTCAGAGACTGGCTCATTGGAGCCTTACCATTGTCCTTTGGTTAGTTGGGAGCGGCTATTGTTTTGTAGCTGCTAAAAAAGAGGAGATTGCGCCCTTACGAGTCACACAGCCTAACTTATCGGTTAAAACATGGTTACTTATTGGTGCGATTGTTATTATTTCAGGTCTACTAAGTAGTTATTTATGGGACTGGCAATTAAAGTCAGTTGTCGAATTTCAAAAAATGATGATAAGACATGGTAGTGGTGGTATCTTAGCATTCGTTTTTCAACAAATGTATTACATCGCTGAGGGACTAGTTATCGTGACGATTATTGCTTTTGGACAAGCATTAGGAGAACAGCTCGTCAAAGGGACTGTTTTTCCTTGGGGAAGTATTGCTTTGGCCTTGACGTGGGGCTTAGGTCATTTGTTGTCTAAAGATATTAGGACGGCTTTGTATTGTGTTGTTTTCAGTCTATTTTGTGGCTTGGTATTTCTACTCGTTAAGAAAGATGCTAAACTTAGTTTAATAGTGATCACGCTGATGTTTATTATTTAATGGTGGAGGGATCAAGTGAAAATTAATCAGTTTCAAGACGAGACACTTGCAGATGAGTATCTGGATATTTATTACCGCGATTATACGGATAAAATTGAGTCAATCATTGACTCTGTTAAGCGGATTGTCGATGAAAAAATTCGTGTTAAAATGACAGAGAGCTATGGCTATATTGCTATTTCTAAGGTGTATTATGTTGAGAGTGTTGATCGAAAATATGTGGCAAATTTAAAGGATGAGAGTCTACAATTGCAAACAGATGTGACGCTCAAGGAATTAGCGGACCGATATCTGGAGATGGGATTTGTGCGTGTGAGTAAGTCGATACTACTAAATATTAATAAGGTTGATAAAGTGATGATGGATTTAAATATGCGGATGTTAGCTCATTTGAAAAATGGTGAAATTATTCAAATTAATCGTAGCTATAAGAAACAATTTAACCAAGTACTAACAGCCTATACAGAAAGGAAAGAAAGTAAATGAAGGCGGTTATGAAGGAAATTGGCGTTGTGATAGCCGTTTCTTACACCATTTTATCCCTTGTTTTCCTAGTGATTGAATGGGTGACAAACGGTGGGCTTGTACCTACTCAACAAAATTTAGTGATGCAATTTGGCTTTACGGTACTGTTCGTGGGGATTCTTTATTTACAACAGTTTTTTGAGTCGCTTTCGCCTTTAGTAGTCGGGCTGATTCAATTAATTGTGGCAGAAGGAATAGTGATGCTAGTGGTTTATTTGTCTTCTTTTTTTACGGAGATTCATCCAAATGGGTATCGTGATTTATTTGTGACCACACTCATTCCTTTTGTCGTGGGGGCGCTGATTTATTACGGCTGTCTTTTCTATCAAGTTAGACAGAATAATCGGTTATTAACACGACTTCAAAGTAAGGAACATGAGTGACGTTAAGAGGAGGAAATCAATGCTTGAAAAAGGCGATAAAATTGCGCTAGTAGTTAATTCAAATGGACTAGCATTAGAGAAGAAAAAGGAAATTGAGGCGTTGCAAGCAGAGCTAATAGAAATGGGCATCCTACCCGTTTGTAGTCGATATATGTATCAAAAAGACACTATTTTTAGTGGCACAGCCGCGGAACGGGGCAAGGAATTGATGCGGTTTTTTCAGGATGACTTGATTGTAGCTATTTTTGATATTTCGGGTGGTGATCTAGCTAATCAAGTACTTCCTCACTTAGATTATGAGTGGCTTAAGGAACATCCGAAACCTTTCTTCGGTTATAGCGATTTAACCACGATTATTAATGCATTGTATCAAAAAACTGGCAATAAAAGTTACCTTTATCAAATAAGGACATTGCTGTGGGATAAAACAGGCGAGCAACGGCGAAGAGTTGAAGAGAGCTTGTTAGGAAATCAATCGACCTTGTTTGACTGTAAGTGGCAGTTTACTCAGGGGAAGGAGCTGAGTGGAGTCGTTATTGGAGGGAATATTCGTTGTTTATTAAAACTAGCTGGAACCCCGTATTTGCCAGATTTTCAAGGGAAACTTCTATTGCTAGAAAGCAACAGTGGTGGTGTCCCCCAACAAACGACTTATCTTAATCAATTGGCACAAATGGGTGTTTTTGAGCAAGTTTCGGGGATTTTACTGGGGACCTTTACCGAGTTGGAGCAGACTTATGGGGGATTAAAAATGAGTCAGTTAGTAGCAGAGGTGAGTAACAAACCAGAACTGCCGATTGCTGTGACATCAGAAATAGGTCATGGCGTGCAATCGAAGTGTGTAATCATTGGTGACATGCTCCATCTTAAAAAATAATGGAATGAAAAGAAGGAAAAAGTCATCGAACTTTTTCCTTCTTTGTGTTAATCATTTTTAAGTAGGCCATGTGCCTACAGTGTGTGGATAAATTGTTGAATTAAGCCATAGATAGCCCACATAATCGGCACATAAAACCATAGTGCGGTCCAATCAGGTCGTCGTTTTTCAGCGAGCTCTCGGGTTAAGCGTTCATTCTCGCGAATTAAATCATGAAATTGTTTCAAATCTTGTTCTGTCATTAGGGGTTCCTCCTCATAGTTAACTGCTTTAGAGTTTAAATATCTTTAAATAAATTGAATAATAATACCGATAACAATGCCAATAGCTGGAATTAATAGCCCGATTGGATTAAAGTGACAGCTTTCTTTTTCGGTAGCTAGATCGCGTTTTAAGCGCAAATTTTCCTCGGTTAGTTGGTGGTATAAGTTAGTTTCTTTCATATTAATTTCCTCCGTTCGTTCTGATACTCTTACTTTAACGTGTTATTAAATGAAAATCAGTTGTTTTGTCATAAGTGGTCGAATTTAGGTTATAAGATGCCTATTACATCTGCGGGATAATGATATAATTTAAAAGAAAGGAAGTGAGGCACTCAATGCGGATTGTCACAACAAATCAGGTGTTAGAAGAACAATTAAAAAAAGAATTAGAAGAATGGTCTGACTTAGATATCGACATGGTAGAATCAGATTCACACGTGACACAGGAATTCGCCTTTCATTTTAAGGAGCAGGCTCTACCACAAATACAAGCCTTTTTTCAAGCTCATGTTCGGCCGATGTCAAGTCCCACTCAATTGATGGGGAAGAAAAAGAATGGTCGGGTAGCAATGATTAAATTGACAGAGCTTTATTTTATTGAGGCAATTGGTCGTGAGGTATTTGCCTATACGAAAGATGAAGGAATTCAATTGAAGCAAAAATTATATGAATTAGAGAGTTTATCTCATGTTTGTCGCATTAATAAGTCAACGATTGTCAATATTTTACAGGTTGACTCGCTACTGTCGTTGCTCAATGGTAAGCTCCTACTGACGTTGAATGATGGTCAAGAACTTGAAGTAAGTCGTAAATATGTCAAAGGTTTTAAACACTATTTGAAAGAAGGGATCGGAGAATGAAACAATTATTGAAGGTTACAGCAGTGATTTGTATTTTGTTAAGTGTCTTTCAAACCTATGTGACGCTAATAGAAACCCCTCAATTAATTGGTCAGCTATTTTTGCCAATGTTCTTTATTGGCTTGCTCTTTTATTATGGTAGCCAATTTGTGTTAGGTAGGTTTCAACAATTACGACGGTACCCAAGGCTGCAACTGATTATTTTATATCTGGCGGGGATAAGCGTGGGAATTCTTATGACGCTGATAAGTCGTGGTTGGACATGGACTAATGTCGGCTTAGCTCTTAGAATCAACTTAGTCGCTTTGCCGTTATTTTTAGTCATTTTAGTTTACTGGCGGCACCAAGATGTTAAGTTAAATCAAGCCTTAGTTAGCCGTCAGATTCAGGTAAAGCAACTGTTGGAGGACGAGCCAGGAGGCGGGAGAAGCAGTGGTACGAGGTATTAGTAAGGACTTACCAGAGGCCGAGTTTGAGTTGTGTCAGGTTTCTGATGGTGGCGAAGGAAGCGTGGAGGCGATCTATGCCAAATGCGGTGGCACATGGCAGACGGTTGAGACGGTAAATTTACTGTTTGAGCCAATTCGTATTCGTTATTTAATTAGTCAAATTGCTGGGGAAGTCAGGGCTAGTGTCATTCAAGAGGCAATTGGGCAAGTCGTTGATTGTGACACTGGGTGGTAGTGGAACGGCAGATGGAGGGATTGGTATCTTGGCGCTAAGCTGTATGATCGTGATAATCACACACTACCAGTGAGAGGTAATCCTCTAGTAGCGGTCGCTCGATTGGACATCAGCTTAGCAGACGCACTAGAAAAAGAAACCACCGAATTAGGCTTAGAGCTAGTGGCACATCAAAGTATGAAGTTACTTATGTATTCGCTAGCTAATAGTTGACGAGCTCCTTGGGGAACGGTGTAGGATAGAGGTGAAAGGTGGTGTGATGATGCAACTGAATGATGTCATGAAACAAACGGATTTGACGAAAAAGGCCATTAACTATTATGAGGAAAAGGGTTTAATTGGGCCTGTTATAAGGGAGAATGGGTATCGGAAATTTAGTGAAGCTGATGTCGCTCAATTAAATAAAATTCGTGTGTATCGTCAATTAGATTTTACAGTCGAGGAAATTAGTCGTTTTTTAGATGGTAGGCAGCTTGATCGTTATCTGAAAGAAAAGCTTTTTGAAAAGGAGCAAGGTCTTGAAATGGAACAGGTAAAACGTGACTTACTGGAAGATTTTAAGTCATATAGCCTAGAAGAGATGGGGCAACGATTAGCTGTTCTGGATAAGAAAAAAGCGATTATAGTTCGGCTAAGTGATTCTTTCCCAGGCTATTTTGGCAGGTACTTAGCGCTTCACTTTTCGGCGTTTCTCACCCATCCAATTGAAACATCTGAGCAGCAACAGGCTTATGAAGACGTGTGCCATTTTTTAGATAATAGTCTGGATTTCGAGCTGACAGAGGAGCTAAGTGAGTTTGTAGAGGAGATGACTCACGATTTAACGACTCCCGTCATAAAAAAAATGACACAGGGAATTAGAGAAGCGGTGCTAGAGCCCCTTGATTTTTTTGAAGAAAATCAAGAATTTATTCAAAATTATCAAACAATGAAGCAACAACCTGCGTATCAGACTAGTTATTTGCCAGAGCTTCAGAAAGCCTTTCAAACATTTGCAGAACAAAGCGGTTATTATGAGCAGTTTATTCCTAGTATGAAAAAACTGAGCCCGAGCTATGCTATATATTGTCAACAAATGGCGGAGGCGAATGAGTGGTTGTTGAAAACTTATCCAGATTTCCTCCCAACAGAAGAGGTGTAATCAAAAGAAGCTGGGACATAAAGTCGTTTTGCTCCGAGCAATCTCGAAAAAACCGAACAATCGGCAATTTCGATTGCTCGGGTTTTGAGAAATTGCCGAGAGAGCAGACTTTTGGAGCGCGTTTGTCACATAATATTCGTAAAATTAGAAGAGGATGA
>NZ_JCAQHY010000157.1:0-65459 GCF_059621045.1 Vagococcus sp. WN80Y | reverse complement strand
TCCCCCTGTGAGAGTAGGACGTTGCCACGCTTAAGTTGTATTATTCCGGCATAGCTCAGTTGGTAGTAGCGCATGACTGTTAATCATGATGTCGTAGGTTCGAGTCCTACTGCCGGAGTCGCTTTTAAGAGAATAAGCAAAGAATCTGGAGAGTTGTCCGAGTGGCCGAAGGAGCATGCTTGGAAAGCATGTAGGCGGGTGACTGTCTCAAGGGTTCGAATCCCTTACTCTCCGTATAAGCACAAAGGCCCGTTGGTCAAGCGGTTAAGACACCGCCCTTTCACGGCGGTATCACGGGTTCGATTCCCGTACGGGTCATTTCATCTTTAAATTATTTTTTGAAGATGACATTATGTATAAAAATTCTAAATGGCCTGGTAGCTCAGTTGGTAGAGCAACGGATTGAAGCTCCGTGTGTCGGCAGTTCGATTCTGTCCCGGGCCACCATTTGGAGGAATAGCGAAGTGGCTAAACGCGACGGACTGTAAATCCGTTCCTTAGGGTTCAGTGGTTCGAATCCACTTTCCTCCATTTTTATACTAGGGATATAGTTAAACGGTATAACTACGGTCTCCAAAACCGTCATTGTGGGTTCGATTCCTACTATCCCTGCCATTAAATTTTTGTAACACGGCGATCGTGGCGAAATGGTTAACGCACCGGATTGTGGCTCCGGCATCGGGGGTTCAATTCCCCTCGTTCGCCCCTTTTATTGGGCTATAGCCAAGCGGTAAGGCAACGGACTTTGACTCCGTCATCGTTGGTTCGAATCCAGCTAGCCCAGTTTTATTTTATGTTTTACATTAATTAGGCGGTATAGCCAAGTGGTAAGGCAGAGGTCTGCAAAACCTTCATCACCGGTTCAAATCCGGTTACCGCCTTATACTTAATTAGCCGGTGTGGCGGAATTGGCAGACGCGCTGGACTCAAAATCCTGTGATCTCACGATCGTGCCGGTTCGACCCCGGCCACCGGTATTACTGTAACATCAACGTAAGGTATACGTTGATGTTTTTTTATTTATGAAATCTTAAAGAGACGAATATAATATCCCAATTGTATGATACACTATGAGTGAGTATCTATTATATCATCAATACACTACTTATTTGATTTACCTTCACCCTATACTGCATGGGAAGGAGAAAGATAATTGATGAGTAAATTAATTATTTTAAGAGGAAATTCAGCTAGTGGAAAGACTACTGCAGCTAAAGCAATTCAAAATCATTACCCAAGAGGAACTGTAATGAGGATTTCTCAAGATGAAATTCGGTTATGGTTTTTAAATGTGAAAGATAGAATAGATAATCCGACACCTGAACTAATAAAGCAGATTGCTGAATTCGGTAAAGGGAGATTTGAAATAGTTTTTATTTAAGGGTTTTTAGGTTCGCATATTTATAAAGAGATGTTTATACTTATTACTATGATATTTCACTTGAAGAAACTCTAGCACGTCATAGTCAAAGAGACTTGTCTAAAGCCTTTGGAACTGAAGGAATGGAGAATTGGTGGTTAGAAAAGGATGTATTAGGCTTTTAAAATGATACTTTACTTACAGCAGAACTAACTCAAGTTGATGTGATTGATATTATCATAAAAGATATCAGTCTAAAGATGTAAAGAATACGTTGATGTTTTTTTATTGAATATTTATAATAAGTAAGGAAGGGAAATTTGAATGGAGATTGAAATTGACAGACAAAGCGTCTCAATGGGAGATGACTGTATGCCACATAAAGTATTGGTGTGCTTTAATGAGGAACAAATGCTTTCTAATTTATTTACTTATTTAATTGATTATTTACCCCAGATGACACAAGTCGTATGGGCTATTAAAAGTTCCAAAGATGTTTTGGCATATTTTATTGTGGCAGAGAATGGCGTAGTTGAAATTGAGTATGTTGTTAAGGATGTAGAATTGTCGCAACTAAGTTTAAGAAAAGTGTTTTGTATTTATTATCCTTCTTCACGGTTTACATGGGTTGATGGCAATACGGGAGAATTAATGGAAAAGTACCCAGAGTGCGCCACTTTGTTAGAAAAGGTCAAAGCTGTATCTAATAAAGTTGATTGAGGACATCCAGGTAAGCAAGCAAAGGATAGCCAGGTAGATAGTTTTTTTCTTATTGACAATGTATGCTTAAACAGCTATTCTTATATGTATAGTGTAAAGGTTCCTTAGCTCAGTTGGGAGAGCATCACCTCGACAAGGTGGGGGTCGCTGGTTCGAGACCAGTAGGGACCATCATTAAAAAACGGTATTCCTCTAATCAGGAATACCGTTTTTTGTATTATTAATTCTACTAACTGATTGGTCGTTGTGTTGGAACAAATTTTATAGCGTTAAGTTCCAACAATAGTACAGCATTCGTATCTAGAATGCAATAAAAATCAAAGCCATTCTTAACTTCTAGATCGAAAACTTTCATTTTGGGTCGACTAACTTCTGATAAATAGGAGTGAGATTCATAATCTAAAGGCTCTGTACTTTTGAAATCACTATAGGCATAAAAAATAGCTCCATGATGTCGGTTAAAGTCCAATTGTTTAACTTGATAGAAATCATTTTTTATTTCAGGGATGTCAATTCTAAAGGTGATAGATTGACTCTCAAGAAAATTTTCTTCTAAACTTAAGTGAGGTGGAAAATAATTGGCGTTCCATAGAAGAAGTTGATAATTATCGTAATGATTAGTCAACATGAATTCTTCTCCAAGAGCAACAACTTTTCCTCTTAAGCGATTAGCAATTTCTAAAACATGAAAAATTGGACGTTTTCCGAGATAGTTGTGAAATAGCTCTAGGCCATCGAATTTAATTGGTTTAATAGATTGACTAGACTCGAAGCTTTCTGTATCAAGCCAAAATCCGTATCCCGCAACAATTAAATCTAGCTTTAACACTTCTTGTAGAACTAAGGCACCACGAAAGAAAGATCCGTTGGTAACACGACTTTTACCTGTCAAAGTATTCCATTGTGAAAGAAAAAGTGGAAGAGAAACATGCCAAGCATCAAGTCTCTTTTTGATATTTTGTGCCTCTTTAAAGACGAATTCATGAAAGTTTTCTACATTTGGCAAGATACTTTCAATTTTCTCATATGTATAGTTAGGTTCGGATTTAAAGGATAGAAAGTCGCAAGTTGGAATTACTTGCTTAATATAACGATCTCTTAATTTTGTATCTTGAATATCATAATTGGGGTAGCTTAAAGGGAGTTCAGCCCCGATTTGAATGACAGGGTTAATACATTTAATTGTTTTGCAAATCTCTAAAAAAAGAGTAATATTATTCGATAAATCATAGGGATTGAATTGACAATCAATTTTCCAATTTCTAAGAAAACTTGTGCCTTTCTTCTTTTCAATGTGTCGTAAAAATTGTTGCCGATCATTTTTATAAAAATGTGAAATAGTTTCATAATCGGTTAATGAGAGCTGATAGTATACTCCTAATTGATTTTTTTCAAGAAATTCTAGAACACGATCAAATTTTGCAAAGGGAGAAAAAATCGATAAGCTTTCTTGCTGGTAAACAGTATAGGCATCTGGAGATTCTTGAAAAAGGCTCTGTATCCCAATATAACGGATATCAATGGATTTTTTCGCAATAATAATTTCATCTTGGGTATCTGTGTTGAGTAGATCCTCCAAACTATTAATGTGTATTATGACGTCAGCATTGATTTGTTCACGAACATTTTGTGTTTGAATCGCTAATTTTTTATGAGTTTCAACGTGCTCAATATCTGTTGTCTCATCTTGAGGTAGGTGAGCATAATAATAAAGAGCAGCTAATATATCTGATTCGTTGGTAGCTAATAATTGAGTTGATTTAGGCGGCTTATTAATAACAGGTTCGTCGGTTTTAAAATAGCGTTGTCGATAAGTTGACGGTGATTCACCAAAAAGATTCTTGAAGTGAATACGATAAGTTTTACTATTACTGAAGCCGTTATTTAAGGAGACTTCATCTATATTTAGCCGAGTATATAATAGATCTTTAAGACTTTGGCGAACTCGAAGATTACTTAAATAATGAGAAAAGTAATAACCTGTTTCTGCCTTAAATAATTTTGATAGTGCGGATGGTGACATAAAAAAAGTGCTAGCGACTTGTTCCAAAGCGAGTGGTTCTTGGTAATTTTGTCCAATGTATTCAATAACTTCAATGATTTTGTCATTATAAAAATGATAATTATAGTAACTCGATTCTTTTTGAAAAAATTGAATCAACAATAGGATGATTTGATGTAAGTTCATTGAGATTCTTAAATCCTTAGTGGGTTCACCACTATAGTGACTTAGAAATAATTCTGCGACATACTTTCTTAAATTGTAGATAGCTTCTCGTTTACCTGTTTCCAATTGTTTCGGAAATAGTTCAAAATTTGTCGTAAAGAACCGAGGATAGAGTGAGGAAAAAAATAAACTATCTAATTGTAATTCAAATAGGACACAATCTTCTCGAAAAATTTTTGTTATTTTAAGTCTATCACTGGGGTTGAAGATAAGAATATTACCATCCTTAATTGCGTGTTCTTGTTCATCAGTTTGAATCATAAGATCACCTTTAACCAAAAACAGAAGAGTGGTTTCTTTAAAAATGAGGGTTTGATTAACAGAAACTGTCAAAAGGGATAAATGGTATTTTTCGTTCATCATCAATAATTACCTCGATTCTTACTAATTTTTCTTCATTATAACATTATTCATAAATAAACGTTCGCTAATCATCGGATTATTTTCTAAAAAACAAACTTTAGAATTAGTCGTTTTATATCAGAAATTAGAGTTCTGTTATAACGTTTGTTTACGCTTACAATTAATTGTAGGAAGATGAGTTAGGGATGAGGAATTCTCATTTAATTCTCATCTACAGCTATTGAAGAGTTAAAAAAAGGAGAGAAAAGACATGGATAACAAAGAAGCATTAGAATTATTAAAAGAAGTTGTGAGAATGGAAACAGTATTAGGAAACGAAAAGTTAGTTGCAGATAAACTAGCAACTATTTTTTCCGATTGCGGGATTCCTTCTGAACGGGTTATTTACGGCGAGAATCGTCATCAGTTAATTGTTACTTTGGAAGGGAGTGAACCAGGACAAGTTCTAGGATTTTCTGGACATATGGATGTTGTACCAGTAGGAGAAGTACCATGGAACTATGAGCCATTTGCTGCTATTGAGAAGGATGGATTATTACATGGTCGTGGTACTTGTGACATGAAAGCGGGATTAATTGCGCAAGTCGTCGCTTTGATTCGCTTGAAAGCTGCTGGTGCTAAGTTTAAAGGTACGATTAAACTATTGATTACAGTAGGAGAAGAGACCGCTGCAATCGGGGCCCACCAAATGACTGATTTAGGTTTTGCAGATGATTTGGATGCGTTAGTGATTGGGGAGCCTTCATCGCTTGATATTGTCATTGCACATAAAGGCGCTTTGTGGCCTCAAATTACAACTTATGGTAAGACTTCTCACGGCTCAATGCCGCAATTAGGGATAAATGCTATCGATCATATGATCGAATTGATTAATCAATTTAAGGCAGAGTTTGATTTCTCTGTTTTTGAGGATGAACTGCTTGGTGCGTCGACTGCTAGCTTAAATATTTTTCAAGGTGGTAATGGGGCAAATGTAGTGCCCGATAAGTGTGTTGCAACGATTGATATTCGCACAATACCTGAGCAAAATCATGAAGAAATGAAAAGTGCTATCAATGAAATGATAAAAAAGGCTGGTGAAACTATTCCTGATTTTAAAGGAGAGGTTGTTTTCATAAATGATTTACCCGCGATTAGAACAGAAAAAGATCATCCATTTACACTTTTGGCAAGTGAATCAGTTACCTCAATAGCTGGAAAAGTTCCAGAGGTTAAGAGTTTAACAGGTTATACTGATGGTTCAGAGTTTGGAAGAGCAAAAAAAGACTTCCCTATATTAATTATTGGACCGGGAGATGTGACTTTAGCGCATCAACCGAATGAAAATGTGTCAATTGAAGAATTTTATCAAATGATTGAGGTAAATTGTCATCTCGCATTAGCTTTTTTGAAATAAGTAGTAACGGAGCGTTATAAATCAAAGAAAGATTGAGGTGAAGGCTTAGATGAAACAAAATAAAATTTTTTATGGTTGGTGGATTGTTGTAGGAGCGGTTATATTGACAAGTACATTAGTACCTAGCGTTGTATCTATGGCTAATAAATTTTTAATTCCTGTGACAGAAGAAATGGGAATTAATCGTAGTGCATTTACTTTGAGTAATACGATACTCCAAGCTATGGGGATTTTTTTGTCACCATTTGTCGCAAAAAAGATTTCCAAAGGTAACTTAAGAGCCATTCAGAGTACTGCGATAGTTGTATTTGCCTTAGCATACGCTTCATATGGACTGGCAACAAGTCCAATTCACCTATACATGTCATCTTTTGTAATTGGTATTTGTTATTTATTTTCAACGATTATCCCGATCAGCATTGTTATTACGAATTGGTTTGTAAAAAAAAGAGGGCTGGCAATGAGTATTGCTATGACAGGTATCGGAATTGGAGGCTTCCTATTTAGTCCCTTAATTACCTTCTGGTTAGAGCGTTTTGGTTGGCGTCTTACTTACATGATTATGGCTGCAATTCTATTTTGTGTCGCTTTACCTATATCTTTGTTGGTTTTTAAGAAAAAACCGGAAGACATGGGACTAGAGCCATATGGAGCTAACGAAGCGCCAGATGAAGGGAAAAAAATGTTCAAGACAGAGACGGTCATTCTTCCCACTAAAACGCTGTTTGGAAAACCATTCTTTATCGTTTTATTAATAGGAATGGTCTTAAATGGCATAATTAACAGTGGAGCGCTAGGGCAATTTCCACCAGCTTTGGAGGGGCTAAAAGGGCCAGCCGTTGCAGCATCAGTAATTTCTTTATATTCTATTGTGGGCGTTGTTGGGAAATTGTTACTGGGTTGGATAAATGATCGTTGGGGGATCGTGGCGAGTTCAATTTTTGGTTGTGTAACGTTTGGTTCAGCTTTCTTATTGATGTTAGTCGGCAGTAGCACCTTTTCTTTTTATGCTATGGGCATCGTTTTCGGACTAGGAATTGCAATTGGTTCCGTTTCACCTCCACTTGTTACTTCTTCCATTTTTGGAACAGAGCAGTACGGAGAAGTATATGGTTATGTTAGTAGTGCGATTCAAATAGGGATGTCTGTGGGATCATTGCTCGTTGCGTCAATGTATGATGTGACAGGCTCATATAGTTTGGCGTGGCTTTTATTGCTTGGCTTAACAGCTTGTACATTAATGAGCTGGATAGGAGCTTACTATCAATCGAGGAAATATTGTGCAGAAACACCAGCAATCGATCAGACTATTACTGAAATTTAGCTGATTATTGCTTAATAGTTGAATTATATGTTTGTTAATTAGAATATGCCACTAGTCTTATGTATTAACAATGAAAGGAAGTATAAAAATGAGGGAACTACAAAAAACGTTAAGTCAACGTTTGAAAGAGAAGGAACCAGAATTAATTCGTTTACGTCGTTATTTTCATGAAAATCCAGAGCTGTCTTTTAAAGAAGAAAAAACAGCAGAGATAATTGCTAATTTTTATGAGGGGAAAGACTGTCGAGTACAAACTAATTTTGGCGGAGGATATGGTATTCTAGTTGATATTCAAGGAGGTAAGCCAGGACCAAGTCTAGCAATTAGAGCTGATTTTGATGCATTGCCAATCCAAGAGGAAACAGGTTTACCTTTTGCTTCTAAGAATCCAGGAGTAATGCATGCATGTGGGCATGATGGTCATACTGCGTATATGTTAATTTTAGCAGAGACGTTAATTGAACTCAAAGAACAGTTACCTGGTCGGATTAGAATTATTCATCAACCCGCGGAGGAAACACCACCAGGAGGAGCTTTAGGAATGGTTAAGGCTGGTTGTTTAGATGGTTATGACCATGTTTTTGGTGCTCATGTAATGACTTCTATGGAGGTTGGAAAAATTGCTTATCGAGAAGGACCTGTTCAAACTGGTCGGACAACATTTAAAGTGAACCTTCAGGGAAAGGGGGGGCATGGCTCAACACCACAAGATGCCAATGATACGATTGTCGCAGCTGCTCAATTTGTGACTGCAGTTCAAACAATTGTTAGTCGGCGAGTTGATCCTTTTGATACGGTAACTGTTACAATTGGTTCGTTTGATGGAAAGGGTTCTGCTAATGTGATAAAAGATAAGGTGGAGCTTGTTGGAGATGTTCGTGTGATGAAAGAAAGTTCTCGTGGTTTAGTTGAGCAAGAATTTAGACGCCTATTGGAAGGCATATGTTTAGCGTTTAACATTAGTTATGAGTTAGACTACATCCACGATTATCCAGTTTTAGTGAATGATGTTGATTTAACGGAAATGTTCGCTCATGTAACCAAAGCGGCAAAAATCGACAAGGTGACAGAAGTTCTTCGATGTGAACAACAAACACCATCGGAAGATTTTGCCTATTATGCAGAAGAAAAGCCAAGTTGTTTTTTCTATGTAGGAGCGACAACATCAGGAGAGAGCTATTATCCTCATCATCATCCCAAATTTATGATTGATGAAGATTGTTTGTTGATTACAGCAGAGGCAATGGGAAATGTTGTTTTGGCTTATTTGGTTGATGGGATATAAGGGAGAGGATTGGTTAAAATGAGATGGAACGAAGTTATATTTGAAGAGGCAGAATTACTGCAAGAAGAACTTGTTAGTATTCGAAGAGAGCTGCATCAGAATCCTGAAACAGGTTTTGATTTGGAGCAGACGGTTTCACTAGTACTTTTAAAATTAAAGGAGATGGGGTATCAACCAAAACGTTGTGGCAAGGCAGGGATAATAGCAACTGTTGGAAATGGTGAAGGGAAAACCTTTTTATTAAGAGGAGACATGGACGCGTTACCTATTTTAGAAGACACTGAACTGGTATTTAAATCAGTAAATGGTAAAATGCACGCGTGTGGTCATGATGTTCATACAACCATGTTGCTTGGTGCGGCAAAGTTATTGAAGAAGCATGAACATGATATTGTAGGAACAGTAAAATTAATGTTTCAACCCGCCGAAGAAATCATGTTAGGAGCTAGTAACATGATAGAGGCGGGGGTTCTTGAAGCGCCAAAAGTTGATGCAGGTATGATGATTCATGTAATGCCAGGTTTACCTCTAGATGATGGGACATTGTGTGTGTCTAACAAGGGCAAGGCTTTATCCTCTTGTGATTGGTTTGAAATAGAAGTATTTGGTAAGAATGGTCATGGATCAATGCCACAAAATGCCATTGATCCAATAATACCAGCTTCTAATATTCATTTAGCATTGATGGAGATCCAAACTCGTGAGCTGCCAGCAGATGCCCTGGTTGCGTTGACAGTAGGAGAATTTCATGCTGGCAACACCTCTAATGTGATTCCAGAGACAGCCATTTTGAAAGGAACATTGAGAACCTATGACGACAACATGCGTATGGACATAAAGCAGAGAATGACAGAAATTGCGGAAGGAATTGCTAAAGCCTATCGTTGTGTAGCGGAGGTTCGATTTTTAGCAGGTGCTCCGACTCTTGTTAATTCTGAAGAATTAGTCGAACAGGCAGAAAAACTGTTACCAGAAGTTGTTGGTGAGGATAAGGTTATAGCTTTTAATGACATTCCTAAGATGGTGGTACAAATGGGATCAGAGGATTTTGCCTATATTAGTCATGAAATCCCCTCTCTTTTATTAGGGATAGCTGCTGCAGATAGTAGAATTTCTCCTCCTTATCCGGTCCATCATCCCAAGTTAATCCTGAATGAAGCTATTTTGCCATATGGTGTTACTGCTCATGTTAGTATGGCTTTGAGTTGGCTTACAGAAAATAATTAATTTCATTAAAATTAAATGAGCTTACGGTGAAAAAACACTTGATTTTCTAATCTTAATCAGTTATGCTGATAATAATCAAAAATAAAAGTAAACGTTGATGAGAATAGTAATTAGTGGATGAGTTTTAAGAGAGCCTCTGTTTTGGTGAAAAGAGGTAATTCAAATGCTAATGAAGATGGCCTCGGAGTATAGTGACTGACTTGATAGTAATATCAACAGGTCCTACAGGTTTCGCCTGTTATAGCGATAGAGTATACTGGTAAGAAAGCGTGCCAAAGTACTTGAAAAGGGGGAAGCTGTGAGGCTTTGCCAAAATAAGGTGGTAACATGACTTCGAATTCATTTTCGCGCTCGTCCTTTAATAAACTTGTAACTAAGTTTGTTAAAGGACGAGCGTTTTTTCTTTTTCATCGAGTACTTTAGGAGGAAATGATAATGACAGAAAAACAAGAAACGTATGGTAAAGGAACGATTGCAGTTCAAGGGACTTATCAACCAGAGCAGGGAGGCACACGGGTTTTACCGTTATACCAAAGTACTACTTATGCTTATGAATGCGCTGAGGATACAGCAGCACTTTTCAATTTGGAGGCTGCTGGACACCTGTATTCACGAATTAGCAACCCGACAGTGGCAAGCTTTGAAGAAAAGATTGCTTTATTAGAAGGCGGGGCTGCAGCTGTTGCCACTGCTTCGGGGATGGCCGCAATTCTAAGTAGTATCCTTAATCTTGCTCAGGCGGGAGATACTATTCTGAGTTCTAATCAGATATACGGTGGCACAACAAATTTATTCATCGCTAATTTACCTAAATTTGGGATAAAAACTATTTTCTTTGATCAAAATGCCACTGCTGAAGAGATCATTAATTTAGCAGAAAATACAACTAAATTGATATTCGCAGAAACTGTCTCGAATCCAAGTATTGAGGTATTAGATTTTGAAAAAATTAGTGGAGTAGCTAAGAAACTGGATTTACCATTAATTATTGATAGCTCTTTAACAGGGCCAGCTCTGATTAACCCGCTTGAATTAGGCGCGGATATTGTTGTTCATTCCACATCAAAATATATTGATGGGCATGCGAGTGCTGTTGGTGGGATTGTCGTAGATGGCGGCAAATTTGATTGGGATAACGGTAAGTATCCAGAATTAGTTGAACCAGATGCTAGCTATCATGGTGTTCGTTACTTAGCTGATTTTGGAAAGGCCGCCTATGCAACTAAATTAAGGGTTCAGTTAGTCCGAGACTTGGGAAATATTCAAACACCGTTTAATGCGTACTTAACTAATTTAGGCTCAGAAACGCTAGAATTACGTTGTCAAAAACACTCGAGTAATGCTTTAGCGGTGGCTGAATGGTTGAATCAACAGGAAAGTGTCACTTTTGTAAAATATCCGGGTTTAAAAAAGGACTCTCAATACACTCTGGCTCAAAAGTATTTACCAAAAGGGGCAAGTGGGATGATTTCTTTTGGTATCAGAGGTGGGGAGATTGCTGCTAAGGAATTTATCAATCAATTGGAGTTAATTAAGCTAGTGACTCATTGTGCGGACATTCGCAGTTCTGTTATCCATCCAGCTAGTACGACGCATCGTCAGTTATCTACTGAACAGCAAATAGCGAGCGGGGTTACCGAAGACTTAATTCGTTTATCAGTTGGAATAGAGGATGTAGTGGATATTATTAGAGATATTGAGCAAAGTCTAGCTAAATTGAGTTAATACTTGCTCAAGATGAGAGAGGAGTGTTAGAGATGAATGAAAAAATACTCAAGATTGCAATTTTGAATTTAATGCCGACTAAAGAGGCTACTGCTAATCAACTAACAGCTTTATTGACTAATAATCCGGAGTATCCAGTTGAAGTTGTCTTATTTTATCCAGAGAGTCATTATCTGACTAAACCAGTGCCTAACTTATTAGTTAATCACTATTTACCTTTTTCTCATCTCAGTAAGCAAGAGTTTGCTGGAGTCATTGTTACTGGGGCTCCTGTAGAGCAACTGGCTTTTGAGGATGTTGACTATTGGTCGGAATTATGCCAAACGTTAACCCAGATTAAACTTAGAGGCATCCCAATTTTATCTATTTGTTGGGGGGCACAGGCAGCTCTTTATCATTATTATCAAATTGAAAAAGTAAGGTTAGTTGATAAAATAGTCGGAGTGTTCGAGCATCAGCTAAGTGTCGAAAACCACCCCGTCTTTGGTCAATTGACAGAACGGTTTAAAGCGCCACATTCTCGTTATACAGCAGCTAAGACTTCTCAGGTATTTGCACATCCAGATTTGGTAGTAGTGGCTGATTCAAAAGAGGCCGGACTCTATTTGGTGACAAATAATAGAGGGAATGAAACATATATTTTTGGTCACGCAGAATATGGACAGGACACCTTAAATCAGGAATATCAACGAGATCAAGCGAGTAATTCTAATGCCCCGTTTCCCAAAAATTATTATCCAAATGATCAAGTTGATCAGCAACCTCAGAAAACATGGGAGAGGCATGCACAACTTTTATTTGGTCAATGGGTGAAGTCACTTGTTTCGTGTGAATTAACTCTGATAAAATGATTATATAGAGAATTCAAGATAATGTTTGAGTAGGGAAATAGTACCATTAATTGTTTGAATGATAAAAATATTAAAATAGTAATTAATAATTAAAAATTCTTTCATAATTGAGTTTACAAGCGGATAGATTTGAGGTATACTTTAAGAGTAATATGTTTGATAAAACTAATAAAGGGTATTTTACATTTCTTGTGTATTGAGACACCTCTTATGTAGCATCGACATTTATTGCAATTAATAAGCGCAATGCGCAAAAGGAGGAAAACAACATGGCTCAAGGAACAGTAAAATGGTTTAACGCAGACAAAGGTTTCGGTTTCATCACTCAAGAGGACGGCTCTGATGTGTTCGCACATTTCTCAGCAATCCAAGGTGAAGGATTCAAAACTTTAGAAGAAGGTCAAGCAGTGACTTTTGATGTTGAAGAAGGTCAACGTGGTCTTCAAGCGACTAACATCACTAAAGACTAATTCTTTTTAGTAAATAGACATATTGGCTTTTAAATCCAATTAACTATTCGAGACTGAGGTTTATCAGAAGTTTTCTTCTGTTAAACCTCAGTCTTTTTTTGTTTTAAATAAGTAAATTTGTTCCGAAAATGGGTATTTTTTTAATGTGGCTAGTGCATGCGCAAAGATTAGTTAGATGAGGGCTTAGAGTAAATCAGGTATGTTTTTTTAACTTTGCAACAGAGGGGCATTTATTGTATAATACTATAAGGTATAGGTTTGGGTGAAGAGTATTTTATTCAAACTTAATAAAAGGAACAGTGACAATAGTAAAATTTAATTGAATGAACGTTTTCTACAATTATTTTATATATTATACGTGACGGAACACAAATAAAAGTCTAACAGGTAGTTTAACTGGTGATAAAACAGACAATTACTTAATATGAAGGAGTTATTTAAGCGTGGCTGGAAAGGAAATTGAAACTAATATGGTTGGTATTAACGATCAACATGAGAAGCAGAATATGGAGTTACAAAAAAACTTCAATGTTTTATTTGAAGAATTCTCCAAAATTAAATTAGAAAATCATAAATTAGCATTGCAGCAGAAACGGTATATTGAAAATAATCAGCTGTTGATGACAGAAGTTAGTAAGTATTTGGACTATTCCAACCAGATTCAATCTGATAAATTAGGTCCAGCAGAAATAGTCGAGGCTCATCGTTATTTTAATGAAACAGGTGATATTTTAGAATTAGTAAAAGATGCCCTAGTTGAGGATAAGAGTATTGATGATGTGATGGCGGTTTATTTGTTGGCGGCTAAGAATAATGCTGAATCAATTATTGAAAATGCTCAAAAAAATGCTCTGCGTCAATCTGAATCAATTATTGCGGAAGTAAAGCGTGAGGCAATATCTGAGGCAATATCTGAGGCAGAAGTCTATGCTCAAAAAATTAAAAGTGAAGCTGATGACTATGCCTCAGAGAAAAAATTGAGCGTTGTTAAAAGTATTGATGAGGTCGATGCTGCGTTTAAAGAGAAATTGCAAGAGGCAGAGAATGAGGCAGAAAAAATTCGCCAGGAAGCTGAGACGTTTGCCAAAGAAATAAGGTTAGAGGCCTCTAGAGAGCAGGCTGGAATTACTGATTTAGTTCAATCGAAAATCAATGAGGCAAATGAGATCGCAGGCAAGATAACCCAAGAGGCTAAGGAATACGCTGAATCACTTACTGCGAAAGCTAATCAAAATAAAGATGAGTTAAAAGAAGCTGAGGCTCGTATTAGTTTTGTCAAAAATGAAGCAATTCAGATTAAATTAGAAGCAAAAAATTATGCTGAAAAAATCAAAAAAGCTGCTGAGCAAACTCAAGTAGAACGCGAAGAAGCTGAACACTCTCGTGAGATTCAAGCTAAACACGCAATAGCTAGTATGAAAACAGAAGCTCAAGAGTATATAGATAAGCAGAAAGCGGAAAGTGATAGTTACTTTAAAACTCATAAAGCAGAAGCGGATAGTTATGCTCTTAAGGTAAAAGAAGAAGCTGATCGCTATGTGTTGACTGTTACTAATAAAATAAAAGAGTCAGAAGCGTCATTTGAAGAAAAACAGAAGCAAAAAATTCTTGAAGCTGAGGCTAATATTGTGAAACTTAAAGCAGAAGCGGATCAATATGCTTCTGAAGTGAGAGAGACTGCTGAATCATTAAAGGCTAAATCTGAATCACAAGAAAGTGAACGCGAAGCCTCATTTAAAGAAAAAAGAACGGAAGTTGAAAAATACGCGAATCAGGTTAAAAGTGACGCCGATGAGTATGTAACTAAACAACAAAATGAAATAGATAAATTGAAATCGGAAGCCGAAAAAATCAGGAAAAAGGCTGATGATTTTGCAGTGGTCATGAAAGCTGAAATAGATGCTCGTCAAGAACAATTAGAAAAAGAGTATCAAGAGAAGCTGATGGCTGCGGAAGAAGAGATGATAGCAGCTAAAAAAGCTACTGATGATTACGTGAAAGAAAAGCAAGCAGAAATAGATGAAAAATTATCTAAAGCAGACACTATTATTGAAGAAAATTCAGTGCAGGCAGAGGCTGAAATTATTGAGAAATATGCAGAAGCTGCGACTACAATCGAAGCTCAACACAGGGCAGCCGAGGAGCAAATCACTCAATTAAGAGTAGAAACCGACGAGTTTGTAACTCGAAGTAACGAAGAGATTGAACACGCAAAAAAAGAGTTAGAAGAATGGTCAATTGCTGAAAAAAATGAGGCTAAGGAATATAGTCAAAAGATTAGGCTCGAGGCTGAAGCTTATGGAGTTGATTATAATCGTCGATTAGAAGAACAAGAAGCCGCACAAAATCAGCGTTTAGAAGAAGAGCGGAAAGTATTTGAAGCGCAATTAAATCTAATGAAAGAAGCAGCCGATAAGTATGTAGCTGAGAAAGATCAGCGAATTGCTAAAAAAGCTGCTGATTCAATTGCGGAGCTAACTGAGAAACAGGAAGCGATTGATACCTATGTAGAAAAAATCAGAAGTGATGCTGATTTATATGTTAATCGTAAGAAAAAAGAAGTTAATCAACATGAAAATGATGTAATCAGTAGTTTAAATGAGAAGCGTGCGAAAGCAAATGCCTACGCGGATAAAGTAAAAAAAGCTGCAAATCAATATGCCGAACGTAAGAATAAAGAAGTAGAGAAAAATGACAGTGAGGCAATGCAACGGATACTTGTTAAACAAGAGGAAGCAGATACTTATGCTGACCGTGTTAGATCTGAGGCTAATAAATACGCTCGAACTAAAAATGAAGAAATTGCTAAGAGCGAAACAGAGTTAAGCAATCAGTTGATTAATTTGATGGCTAAAAAGGAAGAGATTGAGACTCAGATTGAACACGAAAAAGCTCAGATTGTTGCTGAGAAAAAAGAATTAGATAACAGCCAGGTAGAGCTAGTGATTGCAGAACAAACTAGTAAGGCTGAAGTTGATTCATATGCGAGAAAAGTTAAAATTGCGGCTGATCGTTATGCCGAGCGGAAATCTAAAGAAGTAGAGCTCGCCGAACAAGATATCAAAGCGCAATTACAGACCCAAAAATCGGAAGCTGATTTATATGTTAGTCGAGTGAAAAGAGAAGCAGATAGCTATTTAGAAGCCAAACAACGACAGGCGGCCATGACCGAGACTGAATTAAGTGAAGATTTACAAAGAAAAGTAATTGAAGCAGAGGCTCAAATTTCTGAGTTGAAAGCGACTGGGGCTAGCTATGTAGCAGAGCAACGAAAAGAATTAGATATTCGTCTAAAAGAGGCCACCCAAGTATTGAAAAAAGCGCAGACAGATGCAGAAGATTATGCAGAAAAAATCATGCGTGAAGCTGATGACTATGCTGAAACTAAAACTAAAGAGCTCATTAATTTGGAAACACGAACTAATTCTCAAGTAGAGAGTTCGCGAACAGAGGCCGAAGAGTATGCTGAAAAGATTAAGGCAGAGGCTAATCGTTATGTTCAGAGAGTTCAACAAGAAATTGACTTGAGTAAAGAGAGGTTTGAGGAACAACAGGCAAGTCAATTGGATGAAATAGACCGTTATAGTCAAGAAGTGAAATTAGAGGCTGATAACTATGTAGTTTCTAGAAAGAAAGAATTGGATCAAACTGAAAAACAAGCGGATGTTTATTACCAAAGTAAGAAAACAGAAGCTGAGGTTTACGCTGACCAAGTTAAAACGGCAGCAGAAGATTATGCTCGAAATAAAAGATATGAAGTGGATCGTTATCACGCTCAAAAAGAACGTGAAGCAGATGAAGCATTTAGTGAAGCAAACATACAAGCTATCATTATGACAAAAGAGGAAGAAGCTAAGCGAATTGCAAAAGAAATTCGTGAGGAAGCAGAAATAGAAGCGGAAAACGTCAGACAAGACGCTCGTGAGAGTAAAGCTGAAGCTGAGTTATTTGTAAAAACTAAGAATCAGGAGCTCTTAGGCGAGGAACGAGACCTACATGCGCGTGTTGAGAAATTGAAAAGTCGTTTTGATTATCAAGTTAATACGTTACTTTCAACTGTTGAAGGTTACGTTGAGTCGAGAAGTGATAATCAAAAATAATTATTATGAGGCGAGGAGAAAGACATGATGTTTACATTATTTACAGTGGCTTTAATTGTCTTTATAATCGTTTTATCAATTTATCTGATACGTGAGTATCTTATATATATTAATTATTTTACGATTGAGCCTCCGAAAGATCGAAAAGAATTAAAAGCGATGAATCATCGGCGTCAAATTCAAAAACATAAAGTCTCAAATGTGGCGATTATTCTTTTCGTTGTAATTGTGGTAGTTATATCGTTTGTTTTAATTAATCTCTTAGCTATAAAAGATGATATAACAATAGTAACAGATCAGACAGTTCTTGAAAAAAAAAAAATAATGGCACCGATAGTTCAGTTCAACTAAAAAAATATAAAGGTGATTCTTGGGATATTAGTCAATTTTCTTGGGAAGATGTGTTAAAAAAAGAATCTGGATCACAAATTGACAATGAAATCTCACTTTCGAAAAAATTAATTCCATATATTGGTGAAAATAGTGTTACAATAATTAGGGGAACTACCTTGACTCTATCTGTTTTTGTTGTTGGGTTAACGAAAGAGCAGTTTCTACAAACTCAAAAGAATTTACCGGCTTTAGTGACAGATATTAATAAGGTTCCACAGGTTTCAATTGTTGATTTTACTTTTACTTATTATGATGATAAGTTACAGTATCAGAAAGTGAGTCAGTTGTATTATGAAGAAGATGGCATCTTAAAAGAAGCGGTCAAAAAATAAAAATGTTGAAATTTAGAGGAGTAGATTTATTATGGAAAATATTCAAGAGTTGCAATCGGAGTTAGAACAGGTCAAATTAGAGTTAGAGAGCGAAAAATTTAAAAATTCATATTCAGAAGAGTTGTTAAGTAAAACAATTAGTGAAAATGAAGATTGGGAACAAAAATTCTCTAAAAAAGAAAAAGAGTTGAATCAGCTAAAAGCTAGTCAGACAGCCGCCGCTGATAATTCTGAAATGGATCGTCTAGCTTCTCAATTATCAGAAAAAGAAGCAATTGTCTTAGCAAAAGAGGAAGCAATTGCTCAAAAAGAGCGAGAGCTAAGAGAGAAGTCTGCAAAAATTGCTGAATTAGAAGAGATTGTAAGCAACATTCCTGTAGCCGATAACAGTGTTAATTCTGATTTATCTGATGAGCTTACTTTGGCAAAAATGAAAATCAATAGTTTAGAAACTGAGTTGAGTCAATTATCAGTGTCATCTTCTCAAGAAGATTTAGTTCAAAGCAAGAAAAAAATTAATGAGTTAATGCTTGCTAACCAACAATTACGAGAAGAGTCTGCTAGATCTCAACAAGGGATTGGCGAAGTAATGTTAGTCGCTAAAGAACAAGCAGCTCGTATGATTACTGAAGCAGAAGAAAGTATTACGGTTAATATTGAGTCTGCAAGACAAGAATTGTTTGATATTGGTAACAAGGCTAATTCAATTTCTGATGAGATTAAAGCTTCTCAGGAAAGTGTAAATGGATTGTACAAAGAATTAATTGAACGGCTAGCTAAAATGTCTGAAATTGATTTTAAAATATAGACAAACACGTGAGGAGGTTCTACAGTGACTGTTAAACGATCGATCAACTATTGTTTTCTTTCTTTGTTAGTTATGTCCTGTTTTTTAGGCGTTACTGTAGAACCTGTAATTGCTGAGCAAGTTGACGATGACGAGGCTATTATCCTAATTAAAATGATTGGTGATAAGGCCTCTGAAGTTGCTGAGACTAATGATTTGTACGCTTCGGTGATGATTGCTCAAGCATTGTTAGCTTCGGATTTTGGGAGAGGTCAACTTTGTCAGCCTACTATTAACAATTTGTTTTCAATAAAGGGTAGATTTAAAGACGAATTTGTGAAGTGGACGGATGGCGAGATTAATGACAATGCTGATACCTACATTGAGTATCGCAAGTATGCCTCCTATGAAGAATCTCTAAATGATTATGTTGAACTAATTAGAGAAGGGATATCCTCAAATCCTGATTTTTATGGGGGCTCTTGGCGCAGTCAAAATATTAATTATCGTGGAGCAACTTCTTTTTTGACATCACGTTATGCTGAAGATCCTAATTACGCTCAAAATTTGAATATAATTATTGAATTGTATAATTTGACCGATTTTGATAATGGAAAAAGAACTATGGATTCTAATTTCGTTCGAAAGAATATGATATTTGAAGAGTTGATGCTGAGAAAAACGCACATTGTAAAGGAGAATGAAACACTATCTGATATTGCTAAGGAATATAAAGTTAGCGTGAGCCATTTGATTGAAGCAAATAAGCTTTCTCAAAGTGCGCTAATTGTTGGTCAAGCTTTGGTGGTAGATTAAATGATAAAAGTGGGTGATGAGATTGTTTGAATTATTAAAAAAATTGAAAAATAGTAATTATTATTACTACTCAGATACTGATGACGGGTCAATTGATGAAGAGGCAGCTGCTAAAGTTAAAGATGATAAAAAATTAACAAGATCTAATGAGAGTCGCACAGTAAAGCCAAATGCTAGTACTGTGAAAAAAGAGATGCCCTCACCAGTTATCGGCAAGTCTACGGCTACTTCAGTTGGCAAAAAGAAATTGACTGAAGACGAGTTGCTTCAGCGAATAGAAGCCTTAAAAACGCAAGTTGAATTATTAAAAAAGAGTAAAAATAAAGAAAAAGAATTACTTAAATCAGAGTTTTATGAATTGAGACGTGAAAAAGAAGCTATTGAACTGCAACGTGAAATTGATTTAAAGCAGATTCAATACTATAAAAACATTGAATCTGAAAATCAACTGTTACAAAAACAACTTACAGCTGAGGTGGAAAAAGCAAATCAACTTCAAAATCAACTGCAAGATAGTAGTGAAGAAGAGTCAAAAAAAGTAACTGAACTAGAAGCTGAGTTGGAGAGGACAAAGGGGCAGTTACTGAAACGTATTAAAAATAGTCGATCAGAGATAGTAGACCTCCCTATAGAAGATGAGACGAAATCAATTATTAGTCGTTTGGAAGAAGAGCTGGCATTATCAAAAGTGGAGTTAAGTAGGTACATAGAACATAATGAAGAGTTGAAAGAGCAACTTGATGATCAGATGGCACAGAATCAAAATGTTCAATATAAGCCTGATTATTATTCGGCGCAAGATAATTTAGATTTTAGTAGCAATTTAAAAGTGCTTTATCAGGAATTATTAGATACAAAGAAAGAGACTCAATTATTATTTGACGACATTATGATGGTAATTAATCGTCAAGCTGAGTAATTAATTTTAATCTCTTAATTAAATGAGGCAAGGACTTAATACAAGTCTTTGCCTCATTTTGTGTAGTGATATTATAAATCAATTGTCAAAATTTTATCAAAATGGTGACGAAATATTTCGCTTAAATCATCAATATTATTCGCGTATTGGTGGCTTAATTTAATTGCAGTTAAGTCATCTGCTTCTTCAATAGATTTAAAAAAATCGCGTTCTGCTGTTAGGAACCAACGAACTTTAGACCTTAATAATTCATGCTCCGGATTAGCTCCAAAATATAAATTTATTCGTGTTGCTAATTCAATTATTTCAGATTGCTGGTGATCGTAGGCTTCTTTATTCGCTGCATAATTATGACGATCATTTTGATAACGTTGTAAGATCACAGGAGCGTAATCATCAATCAAAACAGTTTCTAGATCATAGCCTCGAGAGATTGCTCGATCTTCTGAATCACTTAAGATTCTATGGGTTGCGTAGAGGCTCGAGAGGGTTTGGGAAAGTTTGGTTGTTGCAGTGATATAAAGAGCTACTAGTTGGCGAACATCTTTCACCCATTCCAATTGAGCATTAGCATTTAATGAGGCAGCTAATTGTTGGTTTGTTACTTCTTTATTTTGTTTTAGTAAGTCCGCTTGTAAATGAGTTTGATTTTCATTTAGAGCTTCTTGATTTGCTAGCTGTGCTTTGTTGAGCTCTGTTTGCGTCTCAATTGCTTTGTCAACTAGCTCATTTAATTGCTCATTATTTTTTGTTGTGATTTTTTTTACAGCAAGATAGCTTACTAGTATTGAAATTACCACTCCGATTAAAGCAATAATAGTTGTAAAAATAATTGAATTCCAAAATGCTGTTTCAGTCATATTAAAATCACCTATGACGTATTTCATTCTTACTCCTCCTAATTGAATAGCAAATGAGTGTAAGTAGGCTAATGTTATAATTAACTACTATCTCGGAAAGCTATATTTTTTTTGAATTGTCAGTTGATGTGACTAAGTTTATTATACCGTTACTAGTGATAAAATGAAACAAGAGTTGCTAGCGGAACAGCGATTATTTTTTGTTTATGAAACTTTAGATAAAAAAATAGAACTCCTGATTGATGTTTAGGTGAGATATCTATAGAATAGAACGTAAGGATGTTTAAATAATTAGCCAAATAAAGAAAGATTAGCGAATAGGTTGCTCAATCTTTTTTTATTGAAAGCTAATATAAATAATTAAATGCAAGACAGGGAGGATAATTGATGGAAACAATCAGTGTAGCCGAGGCTAAAATGAAAATAGATCGTTTGGTGACAGAGATAGAAAAAATTATTGTAGGAAAGCGTGATGTCATTCAGTTGGCAATTACGGCACTTTTGGCAGAAGGGCATGTGTTGTTTGAAGATATTCCTGGTGTAGGTAAAACAATGTTCGCCAAAACTTTAGGAAAAACGATTCAATGCAAGGTAAATAGGGTCCAATTTACGCCAGACTTACTGCCAGCAGATATTGTAGGAGTCTCAATATTTAATAAAGGATCTCAGGAGTTTGAGTTTAGACCAGGTCCAATTTTTACTGATATTTTACTTGCAGATGAAATTAACCGGACCACTCCAAGAAGTCAGGCTGCTTTGCTTGAAGCAATGTCTGAGAAGCAAGTAACGATTGACAATCAAACATATCCATTAAATCCTTTATTTTTCGTCCTAGCAACACAAAATCCAGCTGACTATGAAGGGACCTATCCTTTGCCAGAGGCTCAATTAGATCGATTTTTATTTAGATTAAGTATTGGTTACCCCAGTCATCAGCAAGAGTTAGCACTCGTATCTGGACAAGATCGACAAGTAAAATTAAAACAAACTAAAGGGGTCTTGAGTATTCGGGAAGTTAGTTTATTTCGAGAATTAGTGAAAGAAATTTATGTTGATCCCCGATTATATGACTATGCGGTATCACTTGTTAGACAAAGTCGGACACATGGGAAAGTTAGAGTAGGCGTTAGTCCTCGTGGTTCACTAGCTTTTGTACAAGCGGCTAAAGCTTTCGCTTTAACGGAAGGGCGAGATTACTGCGTGCCAGATGATTTTAAAACGGTTCTTGAGCCTGTCTTTGGTCATCGATTATTATTGAAGCATGGGAGTAACCGTGAGACTAATGCACTTCAGCAAGTACTGACTGACATTCAAGATGCAGTTGCCGTACCCGTAGGTAATTAGTGATGAAAAAAAAGTGGTCAATTATTTCAATTGCCAATAATTTATTTTGGTTAGCTATTATGGTAGTCATTAGCTTATTTGCCATTACCTTTAATATACGAGTTGGTTGGTTTCTTGTTTATTTTTTTATATTTATTTTGATAAGCTCCCTATTGTCCATGAGAGGCCGGATAAGCCACTATCGTGTTGTGATGCCTCCCGTAATTAGTGTTACTCAAGGTAGTCGTGAAAAGTTACCTATTAAGTTGTTAGTGAATGAGAAAAGGCCAGTTGGGATGCCCTCTAATTTGAGTGGCGTACTTGAGTTGCCTGAGGATCAATTTGAGCTAATCGAGAAAGAAAGAGACAGCAAGTATTCACTTAATTTTAAGGCTGAACTTGATGATGTGCTCGGACGTGGTGTCTATCAATCTATTCAGGTTGCATTTGTTAGCAAGGATATGTTCAATGTGTTACGGAAAACAGCTCGTTTTCCAGTTGATACGATACTAATGGTCATGCCCTCCTTGGCGTTTGCTGATAGTCAGGAGATTCTTATTCTCTTGAAAACACTAAAAATGTTAGCATCAACGTCTAATTTTACCAAAAGTCAAGACATCAAGGCATTTCGTGATTACCGTGAAGAGGATCAATTAAATCAAATTGATTGGAAATTATCTGCTAAACGCAATCATTTAATCATAAAAGAAATGGAAGATGAGCGTAAGGAAGAAGTGTCAGTTCTTTTTTATGGCAATGAGGGTCAGTTTTATGAAGAGATGTTGGCCTCTTTTTATTCACTATTTTTAAATAATAGTCAACTAGGGGCGTCAGAATGGTTGATGTATCAGGATGAAAAGCAAGAAATGGCTCATGTGTTGCCTGAGATGATTGCTGGTGGGCAACCTGTGCATAATGAAAAAACATTGGTTCAAGCAGTTAGACGCATCGGGTTAACGAATAGAAAAGTAGTTATTCTTGCTGTGCGCTACTCTAAAGAGCTAATTAAAGCGAGCGAAGAATTACGCCAACAAAATCAAGTGGTTGTCATTTTTTATGGACATCAAGGTAAATTAGATTATCAAACGTTTTAGTTTAATAGAAAGGAGGGGACGATGATTAAATATGAACGTCGGGACATTATAACTGCTATCTGGACCATTAGCTTGATTGGAAGTGGAATTGGATCATTTGTAGAAGCCAACGGTTTAGGAACAATTAGTTGGCTGTATCTTTACTTATTTTTAATCATTGTTATGGCCGTACTTAAAGTTAAGTGGGTGATTGAGTTACCTATCCAGATAATAGCGTTACTTTTTATTTGTCATCGGTATTTTCCTTCGAATCGTGCCTTTACGGTTGGTTGGATTCGTTCTTTCTTTAGTTATATTTTACAATACGCAGATCCAGCTCAGAGAGCTGAGTTCCAATTTTTGCCCTCTCCGATTGCGTTACTCTTTATTGGGGTGTTTATGATTATGTTAGTTAAACTAATCATTACTTATGAACTTTGGATGATGCCGTTTTTAGCGGTTCTAAGTTACCTACTGATATTAACAGTCTTTAATCAAACGGATCATTTTTTTGAGATTATCCAATTGTTGCTGTCTGGCTTTGTTTTAAGTATTTGGTTAGGTCGCAATGAAAGACCAGCGATAGAATTTTGGAAAGATCAGAGGGCTGCTGTGATATCATTAGTATGTTGCTTACTATTGGCGTGGCAACTGCCTAAATGGCTGCCTCGTATACAGGAAGCGATTGAACTACAAACTCAGCCATTAAGGTCTAATTTAAGAACCAGCGCGTTTTACCAGATGATAGAATTTGCTCAAGGAAATGGTGAATCAGCTACTACTGGTTTCAGTGAAAATGATAGTGAACTGGGTGGTCCAGTGCTACCTAATAATGAAGTCGTTTTTTTAGCAAGACAAGCTCAAGCCCATTATTGGAAGGTCGAAAATAAGGAAATATATAATGGGCGTGGATGGGGAAGTAGTCAAACTGACAAGGTAATTCTGGATCAAGAGACGATAACTATTGATGAGAAGCACAGTCGCTACGAAGAAAGTAGCCTCCCAATTGAATTAATTTTACCAAATCCTATTAGGTATCTTCCTAAGCCACAAGGTAAGATTACCTGGCGTCTCCCTTCAACCTATCGCTATAATCGAGCGATTGAATATAGCTCTCAAAACAATCGAGTTTATGTTAAATTGAGTGCGGATTATGCATCGGAAAGTAGCATCAGCTATGATTATTATCCACCCAAGTATACACTAGCTGATTTGCAGGGGAGTCAAGCGCGAGGACCGTCGGGTAGCGAGGAGATATATCGCCAATTACCGAGCGGTTTACCAGAGCGAGTAGGAGAGCTAGCTAGAAAGATAACAGCAGGCAGTACGAGTGATTACGAAAAGATGAAAGCATTGGAGAACTATTTAAAAAATGATGATCAATTTCGTTATTCACTGGAAGAAGCAAAAAGTGTCCCAGCTAAACGGGACTATGTGGATTTTTTTCTATTTGATTCCCCCACCGGCTACTGCGAACACTTTTCGAGCTCGATGGTGATAATGGCACGTACGTTAGGGATTCCAGCACGTTGGGCAAAGGGATTTAGTGAAGGGCGAGTCACTACTATTAATGATGATGGGACAAAGACCTATAGTATATCAAACAAAGATGCCCATGCCTGGCCTGAAATATATTTTGAGGGGATTGGTTGGGTTCCTTTTGAACCAACTAAGAGTTTTAATAGTTCCGAACAAGCCGCTTTAACTGAACAAGATCAGCAAGAAGCAGAGGATGTTCCTGCAAGCTCTCAAGAACTAACTGATTCGACTGAATCTTCTACAAACAGTGTAGTATCACCTACAACATCCAGTAGTGAACAAAAAGAGCTGAAACAAGAAGACGCAAAAGGAACAACGGTTTCTAGTCTATTGAAGAAAATTGGTGGAGTATTAGCAATAGTTTGTTTAATTATCGTGATTGTTGGGAGTATTATTTTTAGAAAAAAACTTAAGTGGATATGGTGGTCGTTTAAGGTGACCTGTTTACCTAATTATTCATTTGTTAAGTCATATGAAGGTTTATTACATTTGATGGAACGAGACATCATACGAACGCCTTCTGAAACCTTAAGACAATATCAGGAACGTTTGATTACTGAGTACCCTAAAATTAAAGGAAAGATTAAGCCACTGACAATAAAGTATGAAACAATAGTTTATGGTAATCAAGATTCTTTTGTATTAGGTGTAACTAAAAAAGAACAGCGAATACTTATGGCAATCAAGAAACTTGTGGTTTGATGAATAAGTAAAGAGAGGCGAGGATGATAAAAATCCTCGCCTCTCATTTTAATTATTAGTTAGAGCTACATTCTTTTTTGCAGAAAATAATGAGTTAACTCAGATACTCCCATGAATATGAGAATACCGCCGAAAATTCTAAAGACAATGAGAACTGTTTTAAATGGATTGAAGATTAGTAGAATCCCAGCCGCTACTAGTAAGCCACAATAAATGTAGATACTGATACGATACCGCGGATTAACTTCCTTAATGCCACTGCTATTAGAGCTTAATTGCATCAAACCATTTAAAACAATTAAAATACCCAGTAGAATAGGTAAGAAGCTAACGATGGCTTTCGCAAAAATAAGAACAATTGCAGCGAAAAGTAGTAACATGACTCCAGTAATGAACTCATAACCAAATAAAGAATTATTATTACTTTCACGAATAGCTTGAAATAGATTGATTAAGCCAAGAATAGCCAGATAACCTGCAATAATATAAATCACACTTTTAAATACGAGCTGCGGATTAAACAGAATTAAAGCTCCGAATGCCAAATAAAAGATAGTGCGTAGAACAGTAAATTTTTCGAGTTGATTCACAACATTTCTCATAAGTAACCCTCCAATATAAATTGATTTCTTCTTAATTTTATAGTAAAAATGGTGGGATAGCCAATAATAAGACTAATAGTAGTGAATTTAGTAGCAATAATGAGTAAACTATCACAATTTTTAGAGACTTCGTTAAGCTTTAGCAAAAGACTTGAAAACTTCACTGAAAAAAGGGAAAATAGAGAAGTAGTGTAAAATAAAGAATTGAGGTTCGTGGAATGAGTAACAGACAAGCGATTGGCTTTATTGATTCAGGCGTGGGTGGATTGACGGTAGTTAAGGAAGCCCTCAAGCAACTGCCTAATGAACAAGTTATCTACCTTGGTGACACAGCCCGCTGTCCCTATGGACCGAGACCAGTGGAGCAGGTTATTGAATTCACTTGGCAGATGACATCTTTTTTATTAAAGAAAAATATAAAAATGTTAGTTATTGCATGTAATACTGCTACTGCAGTAGCTTTAGATGAGATTAAGCAAGCACTAGATATACCAGTAGTTGGGGTTATTTTACCAGGGAGTCGTGCTGCTTTAAAGAAAACGAATGGCAACGATATTGGTGTGATTGGAACGCAAGTGACTGTATCTAGTCAGGCTTATTCCAACGCAATATTAACCAAGTCCCCTCACAGTCACGTGGTGGAGCTAGCTTGTCCAAAATTTGTGCCGATTGTGGAGAGTAAGGAGTACCATTCGCCATTGGCAAAGATGGTAGTGGCTGAAACATTACGGCCTCTTAGACAAAGTGGGATTGATACATTGATTTTGGGGTGCACCCACTATCCATTGTTAAAACCATTAATTCATAATTATTTAGGTAAGCAGGTAAAGCTAATTGATTCTGGCGCAGAAACGGTTGGAGAGGTCAGTATGTTGCTTGATTATTTTGAAATTGCAGCTTTACCAAGTACAGCACCTTTAAAGCATGAGTTTTATGCGACTGGTTCAGTTAGCATGTTCCGTGATATTAGCGAAGATTGGTTGGGGCTTGAAGAATTGCTGATTGAAAAAGTCAGTTTAGAGTAGATTATGGGGTATGAATTAAGGAAATCAAACCAGATAAAGTGAGGGAACTAATAAGTGAGACATGACAAGAGAGAACGCGATGAATTGCGAACTATTCAGATTGAAACCGGAGTGTTAAAACATCCAGAGGGATCAGTATTAGTGAGTTTTGGTGATACGAAAGTAATTTGTGCGGCGACATTTGAAGATAAGGTCCCCCCTTTTTTACGTGGACAGGGAACTGGATGGGTAACGGCGGAATATAGTATGTTGCCCAGAGCGACAAATACTCGTAATATCCGTGAAAGTGCTAAGGGAAAAATATCTGGTCGAACGATGGAAATTCAGCGATTGATCGGTCGTTCATTGCGAGCAGTAGTTGATTTAGAAAAGCTTGGGGAACGCTCACTGATCGTTGATTGTGATGTGATTCAAGCCGATGGAGGGACGCGGACTGCTAGTATAACGGGGGCCTTTGTGGCGTTAAAATTAGCAGTGGCTAAATTACTTGCGGAAAATATCTTAACGGAAGATCCTTTAAAAGAACATTTAGCTGCAGTTAGTGTGGGCATTTTACCAGAAGGCTCAGCTGTTTTAGATTTAGATTATGTTGAAGATTTTGCTGCATTGGTAGATATGAATGTAGTGATGACTGAGTCTGGACGTTTTGTAGAAATTCAAGGAACAGGGGAAGAAGCTACTTTTTCAGCTGACGAATTGACAGAGATGTTACGTTTAGGTGAAAAGGGGATTAAGCAATTGATTAAGCAACAAAAGTTAGCATTGTCAGTTGAAAGCAAGTCGATTCCTGAAATAGAGGCAAGTAAAACTATTTTGATAGCAACTCGCAATGTAGGAAAAGCAAGAGAATTTGAGGCTTTATTTGCTGAAAAAGGCTATCAAATTAAGACCTTATTGGATTTTCCTGAAATTCCTGATGTCGAAGAGACAGGTGCTACTTTTGAAGAGAATGCTCGCCTAAAAGCGGAGACAATCGCTCAGCAGTTTAATTGCTTGGTACTAGCAGATGATTCTGGCTTGCTTGTAGATGCGTTAAACGGTGAACCAGGCGTTTATTCGGCAAGGTATGCAGGTCTAGACAAGAGTGATGGGGCAAATAATGCTAAATTACTTCATGAACTAACAGATGTCCCTACTGAAAAAAGAACGGCTCGTTTTCATTGTACCCTTGTTTTAGCTGGGCCTAATAAAAAAAGTTTAGTCGTGACAGGTGAAGTTGAGGGGCGTATCTTATCCATCCCTCGCGGTAATAATGGATTTGGTTATGATCCATTGTTTTACGTGCCAAGTAAGGAATGTAGTATGGCCGAATTGAGTGATCAAGAAAAAAATAAAATTAGTCATCGAGCTCTTGCTAGTCAAGCCTTAAACCAAGAGTGGGAAAGATGGTTAGAGAGCGAGGGATAGACATGAAATATTTAGTTGTCAGTGACAATCATGGCGATCGTGATAGCTTAGTTGATTTGGTCACGACTTATCAAGGAAAAGTTGATGGGATGTTCCATTGTGGTGATTCAGAGTTAGAACCGACAGATGAGCTGTGGCAAAGTTTTTTAGTTGTAACAGGGAACTGTGATTATTATCCTGAATATAAAAAGGAACAGGTTGTGTCTATTGGGTCAGATACAATTTTGATGATCCATGGTCATTTGGCTAACGTTCGTTATAGTCTCGATCAATTACTATATCGCGGACAGGAAGTTGGGGCCAATATTGCCCTCTTTGGCCATACCCATGAACTTGGAGTGGAATTAATTGAGGGGATATTGGCTTTAAATCCTGGAAGTATTCGTTTACCTCGAGGTCGTTACCAAATTAAGACTTATGCGATTATTGAAAGTAATGACGAGACTTACGTTGTTCAATACTATGATGATCAACATCAGCCTATCACTGACCTGAAGTTTACGTTTAATAAATAGATACGTATACGTGGTGTGGCTTAAATGGGAACGATTTATTAAGTATTGCTAAATTGTCTGAAGAAAGTGTGAATTTGCTGATTTTTAGCAGAAATTTAGGTAAACTAGTGATAGTGTTAAAATGAAGATAGGAGGCACTCCAGATGATTGGGAATGCTGTAAAAACATTACTATTGAAAAATGAAGATAGTTTTTTGATACCAGATGAAAAAGTTGCTCATGTGATGGATACAAATCCGTTAAACCATGCGTTGTTAGTTTTGACTAAAGTAAAGTACACTAGGATTCCAGTATTGAATCGAGAAGGTGAAATAGTTGGCTTGATTGGTTTATCAGATATTGTTAATGCCATGTTCGATTTAACTGAAATAGATCCTGATAATTTGACGGATTTATGTGTGAAGGATGTCATGGATGCTGAAATAGATACTATTACCCAACCCTATGATATTGAATATATTTTACATCTATCCGTAGACAGTCCGTTTATACCTGTAGTTGACAGTGATAATCGTTTTGCAGGTATTGTTACTCGTAAAGAAATTTTAAAGTCAGTCAATCACTTGGCTCATACATTAGAGAATGAGTACACTCTGACTGAGAAGGAACAGTCAGAACGAAAAATAGGGTAATAATCGGAGATTGGGACAAGATGTCTCAGTCTCTTTTTATTAGGAAAATTGGAGGCGTGAGATGGTATATACAACTACTGAGCTGATACAAATCAGACGAGAGCTACATCAATTACCAGAAATTGGATTAGAAGAAATTAAAACTCAAGCTTATTTGCTAGCTAAAATTGCAGAAATGCCCCAAGCTAAAATAACCGTTTCAACATGGCAAACAAGTATTTTGGTAAAAGTCAAAGGGCGAGAGGGGAAACGAACCATCGGCTGGCGAACAGACATTGATGGTTTGCCAATTACTGAAGAAACAGGCCTAGACTTTCAATCGCTTCACAAGGGGCGCATGCATGCCTGTGGCCACGATTTTCATATGACGATTGCTTTAGGTCTATTGGCAAAGGTGATTGAAGCAGATTTTGCAGATGATTACTGTTTCATTTTTCAACCTGCCGAAGAAAATGAAGCAGGTGGGAGGTTGATGGACTTAGCAGGTTGCTTTGCTGAAATTAAATTTGATCAACTTTATGCGTTACATATTCAGCCAAGTTTACCAGTAGGTACCGTTTCAACCAAAGTTGGAACACTGTGCGCAGGAGATTGTGAGTTTCGCGTGCGCTTTAAAGGTAAAGGAGGACATGGCGCTTACCCGCATTTAGCGAATGATATGATTATTGCAGCCACACAATTTATTCAACAGTTGCAAACTATTGTCAGTCGAAATGTTGATCCGACAGCTGGCGCAGTAGTAACCGTCGCTAGTTTCCACGCAGGAGAAGCCACAAATGTGATACCAGAAGTAGCTGAGGTAGCTGGTTCTATTCGATCATTGGACCAATCAGTTAATCAATTGACTCAACAGCGATTGCGAGAAATGGCTAGAGGTATTGGTCAGTCCTTTAACTGTGAGGTGGAGGTTAGCTTGGAACAAAAAGGGTATTTACCAGTCGTTAATGATCGTCAACTTACGAAGCAGTTAATGAGCTTTGCTGAAAATCACTCAGAAGTTTCGTTCAAAGAAGCTCAGACAGTCATGACTGCGGAGGACTTTGGCTATTTATTAAATAAATTCCCTGGTACTCTTTTTTGGTTGGGAGTAGATTCACCGTATGAGCTACACCATAATAAGATGATGCCAAAGGAAGAGGCTATTGCCATTGGTGTAGGGTTTGCCTTTGATTATTTTAAACAATTATAACAATAAAAAAATGAAACTCGACTCTATAACTCAGAGCCGAATTTCATTTTTTATTTTGTTGCTATGGTTAATGGTGATTCTGGTAGGCTAATACCTTCAGCAGTAATGGCTTTAATATAGGCAGCCAAGAAGAGGGATTGCATCCGAGTTTGATCGCCATTTTTTACATACATCACAATTTTAATCGCCAAGTTACCTTGACCCAAATCAGCTACGCCAAGATTGGTTGGGCCGCTTTTGATTTCTGGATGATTAGGGACAAGTTCTTGATTCACTTGATCGATAATTGCATTAATCTGTTCTAAATCGTGATCTGGTTTCACTCGTAACTCAATTAAGGCTCGCATGTTTTCTCTGGATAAGTTACTGACAATTGAGATGTTACGATTAGGGATAAAGTGAAGAGTGCCGTTGAAACTTTTGATCTGGGTGGTGCGTAAGCCTATTACAACAACAGTTCCCTCTATATCATCAATCATGACATGATCACCAACATCTATTTGCCGTTCAAGAATGATAAAGAAACCTGTCAAAAGATCGTTAATAAAGCCCTGAGCACCAAGTCCAATCGCAATTCCGGCAATTCCAGCTCCAGCGATCAATGAGCCAACAGGGACGCCAAGAATTGTTAACAAAGTGTACAGTAAGATGAAATATAACAGATACTGAAATCCGTTACTAGTCAGCTTGTAAAGTGTTTCGACCCGATTTTCACTATAAACATCCTTAATTTTGTAGTTATTAAAGCCTTGGCGAATTAGGGTCATACCAATTTTTTTTATGATCATAATGACAACAAATGTTATGAGTAAGAGGGCTCCCTTTGAAATGAAGTCGGTTAATAAGGCATCCCAATTGATGCTATTCCAATATTTAGTAAAGGCATTAACTTTTTTAGTGGCCTCTTCTATAATTGGACTTTCAGAAGACTCCACAGTGGCAGTCAAATAAAAAAATGTCATGGTACCAGCTACTTTCTTTTTTTCTTTTCCATTCTCATTGTAGCAGAGTTCCTGCAATGAATGAACTATTTTTAGTGTAGCTTAGTTTTTATTTGAGAATTTAAGTATTAGGTGTTATGCTAAACACAGAGGATTTAAGTACATGAAAGAAAGGGTAATGTATATGACAGGTGGAGAAGTTGCAGCAATTATTGCCGCTATTACTTTTGTTATTTTTGTAGTAGTCATTATCATTAGTTGTATGATGATTATTCCGAAAGTGACCAAGACAATCGACAAAACAAATAAAGCAATTGATCAAGCAACAGGAATTTTAGACGAAACGAATATAACCATTCAAGCTGTGACAAAAGATGTTAATGTACTGACTTATCAAGTAGAGGAATTATTGGTTAAAAGTAATGAATTGTTAGCTGATGTCACTCAAAAAGTGGAAACAATTGACCCACTATTTACAGCAGTAGCTGATTTAAGTGAGAGTGTCTCAGATTTGAATACATCAAGTCGTAATGTTGCAAGCAAGGTCGGCGTGATTAGCAGTAATGCAGCCAAAGCAACCGTTGCAACAAAATTAGGAAAATCTGCCTTTAAATTATTTAAAAAATAGAAATATGTAGGAGGATTTATTTATGGGAAAAAAATCAAGTGGTTTCTTGTTAGGTGCTATTATTGGTGGAACAGCTGCAGCTGTGGCTGCACTATTACTGGCGCCGAAATCTGGTAAAGCGTTACGTGAAGAATTGGCAGAGCAAGCAGAAGATCTTAAGAATAAAGCCTTTGATTATGGGGAAATCGTTCAAGAGAAAAGCTATGAGTATGCAGATATAGCTAAAGAAAAAGCAGTTGATTTTGCCGGAACAGTAAAATCTAAGGCAGTCAGAGGATCAGAAGATGCTCTATCTTCTTTAAGACGTCAAACAGATGATTTATCCGATAAATTTAAAAAAACAGCAGACGATTTGGAAGATAAGGCAGCGGATTTAGCTGATGAATCAGCAGATATTATTTTAGATGTAGCAGATGTCACAGAAGAAGCAATTGCAGCGGCTGATGACTACACAGAAGATATTATCGATAAAATGGAAGAGACTGTCGATGAAGTAAAAGAAGACACAATTGATAAATAATTTTATGAAAGAATGATCTGTGACAATCACAGATTCTTCTTTTTTAGCTCGGTTTTGAAAGTTTCTTTATATTTTCATGAAAAAAATAATAAAAACGCTTGCAAATTTTAATTAAATTTGGTAATCTTAAGGTTGAGAAATGTAAACTGGTTTTTCAGAAAATGAGAATTAAGCACATTCATCCAATTTGCTTAGCAAATAAAAAATTCATATAGGTGAGGACTGATCTTTTATTCGATAGCATGGCTGAGGATAAAGAATAAGCTCATACAAAAGGAGAAATTAGTATGGAAAAACAAACAATTACGATTTATGATGTTGCTCGTGAAGCGAATGTATCAATGGCAACTGTTTCACGTGTTGTCAATGGCAACCCAAACGTGAAGCCAGCTACCCGCAAAAAAGTTTTGGAAGTAATCGATCGTTTAGACTATCGTCCAAATGCTGTCGCACGTGGTCTTGCAAGTAAGAAAACAACAACGGTTGGTGTTATTATTCCTGACGTTAGTAATATTTTCTTTGCATCACTAGCTCGTGGAATTGACGATGTTGCGACAATGTACAAATATAACATCATCTTAGCCAATTCAGATGGTAATGATGAAAAAGAAGTCAACGTATTAAATAACTTGTTGGCAAAACAAGTAGATGGTGTTATTTTTATGGGACATCATATTACAGAAGCGATTCGTGGTGAATTTTCTCGCTCAAAAACACCTGTAGTTTTGGCTGGTTCAATTGATCCAGATAACCAAGTTGGTTCTGTTAATATTGATTACCAAGAAGCAACAAAAGAAGCGACTGATTTATTAGCAAAAAATGGCAATAAAAAAATTGCATTTGTTAGTGGTGCTTTAGTTGATCCAATCAATGGCAAAGAACGTTTAAATGGTTATAAAGAGGCTCTTAAAGACAATAGCTTGAAGTATAGTGAAGGCTTAGTGTTTGAGGCTGACTATCAATATAAAGCAGGCGAAGAGTTATATGATCGTTTGATTAATAGTGGGGCAACCGCAGCATATGTGGTTGACGATGAGTTAGCTGCTGGGATTGCTAATGGACTTTTAGATCATGGCGTAAAAATACCTGAGGAATTCGAAATCATCACAAGTAACAATTCGTTATTAACAGATGTTGTTCGTCCTCGCTTAACAAGTGTAACACAACCATTATATGATATTGGTGCTGTTTCAATGCGTTTGTTGACTAAATTAATGAATAAAGAAGAGATTGATGAGAAAACAGTTGTTTTACCTCATTCTATCGCTAAAAAAGGTTCAACTAAATAAGCAACTCTCAAAATTGACCTACTAGCCCTTTTAGCTAGTAGGTTTTTTTTGAAGATTATCCAGATAAATAGAAAAAGAGGATAGGATAAAAGTAGCCACTTTTATCTTATCCTCTAAAATTATTTAGTTATTCTCTCTTTTTTCGCCAACTCTTTCAGCATTAGTCGAACCTGAGTTGCTTCGACCAGCATTAGGAGTGGTTCTGGCAGAAGTTCTTGATTTACTATATGAGCCGTTCCACGTTTGTTGATACTGCTCATCGGTAGCTCCTATACCAAAGCGGAATTGTGTCGGCTTTGGTCCATCTTTGGCCCATAATGAGTCAACCTTATTACCAGGTACTGTCCAGCTGCTACCATTGATAGTAGCTGTCCCCATCTTCTGACCACTAAAGTCAGAAACGTCTGCGTGGATGACACTAGGATCTAACGTAAATCGTTCAGTGATTCCAAAGAGACCTGGATTAGCTTCATAGGCTGCATTAGCGATATAAGCCCAAAGTTGCATATTATTTCTACCATAACCAGCATCCATTGGAATAACCCCTTCAGAATACCCAATCCAATTTGATAAACTGACCTTAGGTGTCGAAGCAATGAACCAATAATCTGCATTGGTTTCTGACGTTCCGGTTTTTCCAACCCAGTCAGCGTTTGTTAGGCCACTGCCCATCTCACTTAACGTTCCTTTAGCTGCTGTACCAGTTCCACTATTAATGACATCACGCATCATATCATTCATGATAGAGGCTGTTGCTGGTGAAAAAGTAGCAACGGGGTTGACTTCATGTTGGTATATAATATTACCACTATTATCAGTAATTTTTTCAATCGCATAGCCTTGTGTGAAGTTCCCTTTATTTGCTAATGTAGCAAAGGCATTAGTTTGTTCAAGGTTGGTTGGACCTGTATTTGTCCCGCCTACTGGAATGGATTCGTGGCTAAATTCTTCAGCAGCCATCTTCATATTCATTTTATCGTAATAGTCTTTAGGGTTTGCTACTTTTAACAATTCTTGATAGAGTTCTACGACAGGGACGTTATCAGAGACTTTTAGCGCTTCTCTGACTGTTTTGAAGCCACTTGAAGGGTTACCACCATAGTTTCTTAAAGGCGTATCTTTTGAATTTCCAGTATAGTTACGAGAAAAGTTGGATAATTTTGATTCACTTCCTACAAGGCCGACATCGATAGCGGGTGCGTAAGCCAAAATTGGTTTAATAGTCGAACCAGGTGAACGTCTGGTATCGAAAGCGTGATTGTTTTTGTTTGAATTGAAATCACGGCCAGCAATAAAAGCAATGATGCGTCCTGTTTGGTTATCTAGTAACACACTACTTGTTTCAATGCCATAATCACCGATAAATATACTTGCGTAATTAGCAGTTGCATTTTGCATGGCATCGTAGACATTTCTATCAATCGTTGATTCAACTGTATAGCCATTACGACGCAACTCACGCGCAGCAATATCATAATACTTTTTCTCTAATTTTTTATTCTCGTCAATGTCAGATTTCTTTAGACCATCAGCTTCATAGTAGATAGGCATAAGAATTTCTACAGCATGGGAATAGACAAAATCGTATAAATAGCCGTTTACATTATCAGCCACATTTTCACTAGGCTTAAAATCCTTAACTAAATCATAATTAATTGCATCGTCGTATTCTTGTTTGTTAATGTATTGTTCTTTGTACATGTTGTATAAAACTTGGTTCTTACGTTCTAATCCCTGTGATTGATCTTCTCTCAATTCACCAGTATTAAGATAAGGACTGTAGCTGATTGGGCTTTGCGGTAAGCCAGCAATAAAAGCGGCTTGTGGCAAGTTTAACTGATCTGCTGTGGTATTAAAAATCCCTTTGGCAGCTTCCTGAACCCCTGCAATGTTTTGCCCTTTATTGTTTCTACCAAATGGTGAGACGTTTAAATAAGAGGTAATAATTTCATCTTTAGAAAAAAATTTCTCAACCCGTAAGGCCATGACAATTTCATTGGCTTTTCGTTTATAAGAGGTTTCACTCGTTAAAACTTGCTGTTTCACTAGTTGTTGAGTAATTGTTGAACCCCCTGAAGAGCCACCAAAGCCAGTCGCATCTGATACAAGAGCACGGATAACTGCTTTTGGAACAACCCCTTTATGAATATCAAAGTACTCGTCCTCAGTTGAAATCAAGGCTTTCTTAACAAGTGGAGAAATTTGATCTGATGCAACATTAGTTCGTATTAAATCAGACCGAATATCTGCAATCTTTTCGCCGCCAGCATACGTAATAGTGGAAAGCTGCTCCACATCGTTGATTTTATTTTGTAGCTCTTGTTTATCAGGAACAGGTGTGTCTGATACTAGATAGGCAAAATAGCCAATCCCAATACCACCACCTAAAGCACCTAAAAATAAAACAAGGACTAAAATAAAATAGACTAAAGATTTCATGACTTCAAAGGTCACATTAAAAGCAAAAAGGAGTTTATCTTTTGTCGTTTTATCACTCTTTGAAAAAGTGTCCTTTGCAGTTCCGACTGATTGTTTTATTTGATTATTAGTATTTCGATTGAACAACAAAAAATTCACCTCAAACTATGGATTATATCGCTTTATTATAACAAATAAATAAGTTCGTGCCTAGCTTTCAAGAAAGTTAATGGAGAAACCTTAAGAATTTGTCATAAAGTAGAGCGGAGTTGTTTAAAAAAAGGGGGGAAAGTTAATTATTTAGATTAAAGATTTTTTTTAGTGAAATTTAGGCAATAATATTGAGACTTATGTTAAAGAGATATACAATTTAGAAGTTGAGGTTTATCAGAAAATAGCTAAACCTATAAGAAAGAGGAGGCATATTTATGTTAATTGGGTCACATGTGAGTATGAGTGGGAAAAAAATGTTATTAGGAGCAGCAGAGGAGGCGGCTAGCTATGAAGCGAGTACCTTTATGATATATACAGGCGCGCCACAGAATACGCGTCGTAAAGCTGTTGAAGAGATGAATATTGACGCCGGTAAAGCGTTCATGGTTGAAAAAGGGTTGAGTGATATGGTTGTACATGCCCCGTATATCATTAATCTAGGAAATACGATTAAGTTGGAAAATTTTGGGTTTGCCACTCAATTTTTACGGGATGAAATTATGCGGTCAGAGGCTCTTGGAGGGACACAAATCACGATGCATCCCGGTGCCCATGTTGGTGCAGGTCCTGAAGCGGCTATTCAACAAATTATTAAAGGGCTGAACGAAGTGTTGACAAGAGAACAAATTCCTCAGATTGCTTTAGAAACTATGGCGGGAAAAGGCACTGAAATTGGTCGGACATTTGAAGAAATCGCGGCGATTATTGAGGGAGTAACCTTTAATGAAAAATTATCTGTTACATTAGATACTTGTCATATTAATGATGCGGGATATGATGTGACGGATTTTGATGCGGTTTTGGCAGAGTTTGATAGAATAATTGGGCTGGATCGTTTAAAAGTAGTTCATATCAATGATTCTAAAAATCCACGAGGCTCTCATAAAGATCGTCATGCTAATATTGGGTTTGGGACAATTGGATTCAATGCATTGAATCGTATTGCTCATCACCCACAATTAGAGAACCTACCTAAAATTTTAGAGACACCGTATGTAGGAGAAGATAAAAAGACGGCGAAAGCGCCATATAAACATGAAATTGCCATGTTCCGTGCAGGTGTTTTTAACGAGAATCTATTGGCCGATATTACAGCTGGATAAATAAGGTTAGTGTAATTTAAAAACTAAATAAAAAAAGATTTGGTTATTTTCAAGTTTTAACTTTTCATTTGTTCTTTTTTTTAGTACAATTGGTTATTGAGAGTACAAGTTGAAAGGAAGGAGAGGAATATAATGAGTACAGGATATGTAATTTTAATTGCAGTTATAGCTTTAGCATTAGGCGCAGTAGGTGGATTTTTTCTTGCGCGTAAATACATGGAAGATTACTTGAAAAAAAATCCTCCCGTTAATGAGGATATGTTACGTATGATGATGATGCAGATGGGGCAAAAGCCATCTGAGAAAAAAATTCGTCAAATGATGCAAAATATGAAAAATCAGGCAGGCAAGCCAGAGAAAAAATAATATTTTATGTCGAATCATATACAAACAAAAAAGACGGGCAGATTTTTTAATCTGCCTGTCTTTTTGCGCTCTATATTTATATTAATGAGCAACTAGTAAAATAACTATCAATTAGATATTTGTGCTCACAAATTAACCCAACAGTTTATTATGGAAGTTGTTTTACAACCATTTAGTCATACATTCTTTATTTGTATAAAAAGGAACATCGCATCATCTCAGAAGATAAAAGACTATCTTCAAGAAAAGGAGAGACATAGCTCTAAGCGCTTAAGCGCTTAGAAGCAAAGGAGTGTGAAAAACGAATGTCTATTTTTAGAAAGTTAGGATGGTTTTTTAAGGAGCAGCGAAAATCTTATGTGATTGGCGTGACGTCTTTAGTAATCGTCTCAATGCTACAAATTGTTTCCCCGCGAATTATCGGTGTGGTCATAGATGAAATTGCTAACAAGACCTTAACAGCTAATCGTTTAATTATGTGGGTGAGTATTATTGTTGGAGTCGCTATTTTACAGTATATATTGCGATATGTTTGGCGGACAAATATTTGGGGAAGTGCGGCTAGATTAGAAAAGTCGCTGAGAAAGCAATTATTTCATCAGTTTACTGCGATGGATAGTATCTTTTTTCAAAAGTATCGTACAGGTGATTTGATGGCTCATGCGACCAATGATTTGTCGGCCATTCAAAATGTGGCTGGGGCGGGAATTTTAACCTTTGCGGATTCCTTAGTCAATGGCGGTGTCACCATTATAGCGATGATTGTTTTTGTAGAGTGGCGTTTGACATTGATTGCTCTATTACCTCTGCCTTTATTAGCTTTTACATCGCGAAAATTGGGTTCTGAGTTACACGGAGCATTTCGTAAATCTCAAGAAGCATTTTCTACAATCAATGATAAAACTCAAGAGAGTATAACCGGGATTAAGGTCATTAAAACCTTTGGACAAGAGAAAGAGGATATGGTTGATTTTCAAGAAAAAGTAGATGATGCCATTATTAAAAATAATCGAGTGAATGTTTTGGACGCCTTGTTTGATCCTATCATTACCTTGATTATTGGACTGTCTTATATTTTAACGATTATTGTTGGTGGAACATTTATTATGAATAGGGTTATTACAATTGGTCAGTTAATCACGTTTATTGATTATATTTCCATGTTGATTTGGCCGATGTTTGCAATTGGCCGTCTATTCAATGTTCTTGAAAGAGGAAGCGCTAGTTACGATCGGGTGCAGGAGCTTTTACGTGAGAAGTCTCATATTATTGAAAAAGATGGGGCTATTCAAGAAGAGGCGAAGGGGAAAGTGTCATTTGAGATGACCAATTTCCGCTATCATGATGCAGAAACTGCTACGCTGACTAATATTTATTTTACCATTGCTCAAGGAAGCACCTTAGGAATAGTAGGGAAAACGGGTGCGGGTAAAACCACTATTATGAAGCTATTGCTACGTGAGTATGATGATTATGAAGGCCAAATTAGATTTGGTCATCATGATAGTCGTGATTATAGTTTAGATGCGTTATTGAAATCGATTGGGTATGTTCCCCAGGATCATTTCTTGTTTTCAATGACAATCCGTGACAATATTCGATTTGCTAATCCTGATGCAAGTCAGAAAGAGGTAGAACGTGCCGCCGAGCTAACAGCTATTCACGCAGATATTATGGAGATGCTTCATGGGTACGATACAATGGTTGGCGAACGTGGTGTGTCTTTATCTGGTGGTCAAAAGCAACGTTTATCAATCGCGAGAGCCTTACTGATTAATCCAGAATTATTAATATTAGATGATGCATTATCAGCGGTGGATGCTAAGACAGAAGAGCGAATCTTGTCGAACTTGAAAGCTATCCGTGGCGATAAAACCACGATCATTGCGGCTCATCGAATTAGTAGCGTGATGCATGCTCAGGAAATAATTGTCGTGGATGAAGGCCGAATTATTGAACGAGGCACTCACGATGAGTTAATTGCTTTAAACGGTTGGTATGCGCGTATGTATGACCAGCAACAATTAGAGGCTAAAATCGAAGGAGGTGGCGAATAATGTCGGAACAAGTTGAATCTGCTTGGGCGAAGTCAATACCTGTCAAAGAGCAGGTCACTATCGTCAAGCGTTTATTGACCTATACTAAGCCTTTTAAAACACAATTTTCTGTCGCCATTCTTTTGGCAGTCGTTTTATCAGTTATTAATATTTTTATGCCAAAAATTATCCAAGTGCTAATTGATAATCATTTGAGACCTGAAACAGCTACTCAGCAAACTATTTTTTTCTTTGCATTGTTATATTTAGTTGGAACATTAATCAAAGCCCTTGTCTGGTTTTTACAATTTTATTTGTATTCTAAAGCCTCTTTAAATACCTATCAACATATAAGAAGTAAGCTATTCGAGAAACTTCACACTATGGGGATGCGTTACTTTGATAAAACACCAGCAGGCTCAATCGTTTCACGAGTTACTAATGATACAGAGTCATTATTTGAGTTCTGGTATGTGTTTCTATATGTTTTAACAGGTGTTTTTGGCATCATTTCATCATTTGCAGCAATGTTTACGATCAATGTTAAATTAACACTAATCTGTATGCTTTTTCTACCGATACTACTGGTGATCATTTGGTATTATCAGCAATTTAGTTCGCGCGTTTATCGCAATATGCGGGAGCGTTTGAGTCAATTGAATACTAAATTGAATGAATCTATTTCTGGGATGAGCATTATTCAACAATTTCGTCAGGAAAAACGCTTGGAACAGGAATTTGAGAAAACTAATGAAGAGTATTTGCAAACTCGTTTTCAAATGATTCGGACTAATTCACTTTTATTAGCTCCAGTTATTAATTTACTAGTAGCGTTGTCAATTGGCTTAGTTCTTGGTTATTTTGGGGTGATTTCTCTTGCTAGTCCACTAGAAGTGGGAATTATCTTCGTTTTTATTTCTTATGTCAGAACTTTTTTCCAACCAATGATTAATATGATGGACTTTTTGAGTGTCTTCCAAGATGGGATGGTTGCTGGAAGCCGTATATTGAAAATCATGGATGATGAAGAAGTGGCTCCGCAACAAAATAGTGGGGCAAAAGAAGAAATAACAATTGGTAAAGTTGAATTTCGAAACGTCAGTTTTTCTTATGACGGCGAACACAATGTGCTTAACAACATTAGTTTTGTGGCGAATGAAGGTGAAACAGTGGCTCTTGTTGGGCATACTGGGAGTGGTAAAAGTTCAATTATAAATGTCATGATGCGCTTTTATGAGTTTTATGAAGGGGAGATCTTGATAGATGATAAAGACATTCGCGACTATCCGATAGAAGAACTGCGTAAAAAAATGGGACTTGTCTTACAAGATGCGTTTATGTTCTATGGTGATATTGCCGGAAATATTAGATTGTTGAATAAAGAGATTACGGATAACCAAATTCGTGATGCGGCAGAGTTTGTGCAGGCGGATAAGTTTATTAATACGCTACCTGACAAGTATCATGCCAAAGTTATCGAACGAGGAGCTAGTTATTCGAGTGGTCAGCGACAATTGATTTCCTTTGCTCGAACCATAGTGACTGATCCAAAAATTCTGGTATTAGATGAGGCAACTGCTAATATAGACACAGAGACAGAGGGATTGATTCAAGAGGGATTGGCTAAAATGCGTCAAGGTCGAACAACGCTAGCGATTGCTCATAGATTGTCGACTATTCGTGATGCTGACTTAATTCTAGTTCTAGATAAAGGACATATTGTTGAACGAGGAACTCACGATCAATTAATCGCTCATGGTGGTTTATATGATGATATGTATCGTCTTCAAAAAAGTAAACAAGCTGATGCTTGAGGTTATCTTTTTTGAAAGGAGTTAATTCTTGACTAATAATTAAAGCGAGGGTGAGACTTTTGTCCCACTCTCGCTTTTGGTATAGTTAAGCTTTTTTAGTAATCAAGGTCTGTTTAGTTAAGCCACCGCGTTCTCTACGGATGATAAAACCAATTAACGCAAAGGCTAGGACAAAGAGTAACAAAATTCCTAAGTTAAAGTAAAACTCTTCTAGAGTTTTAGATGAGTAGGTTTCAAGGTTAGCTACTAGATTGTTATTAGTGATAAACCAATAGGTCGGGAAGAACGAAGAGAGTTTCAAAACGGGCTCACTCATCATCTCTTGGGGAACAAAGGCGCCACTTATAAAGCAAGTACCTAACACAAGGACATTATTTAGACCTGAAATCATTTCAGTTGTGGTGACAAAATAGGAGATTGTCACGGCAAGACTAATCATAGCTAACAAGAAAACAAACGCATTAAGGATTATTAATTGAGTAAACTGACTGCTTAAATCTGATTTAGACAGAACAAGACTCATGCTGACAAATACAAGCCAACTAGCTAAGGAAAAGATAGAAACAGCTGAGTAGAAATAAGTACTGCGTTTACGTTCTGATAATGGTGAACAGTTATTACGGTCTTTTAAGTCCTTTCGATTCAAGGAAATACTGACAAGACCAATTGAAGAGAGAATGGTCATAAAGAGTCCATAGGCCAGTAAATCAAAGATATGTGCGGCATTTTTTTTGCTGCTAGAATTTGTGGCTGCTGATTCAAACGTCACCGTTGTTTCTGTGGCAAGGTTATTAGCGACCATTTTTAAGATATCCTGATCACTTTTCTCAGGAAAGCTTTTATAATAGAAGACGACTTTATTAACAAATTGATTAATCAACGGAGCTGTCTGATAAGCAGCTTCAGAATTAGGTATTGATTTAGTTGGTAGCGTCGGTGCATTACCAGCAGCTAAATCAGCAGAAAAGCCCTTTGGTATTGTCAGGATATAGAGAACATCCTTAAAGAAAAGAGCATCCTGCTGTCCTTTTTCTGAAGTGTCTATTTCTTTCACTTCAGTGCTCTTTTTGAGGTACGTTTCTAATTCTTTTGCAGCAGGGCCGTCGTCCTTATTGATAATAGCAATACTGCTTTTCACAGCTTCAAATTCTGAGTCGGCTTTTGTTTGACTCGTTTGAGAATAAGTAAAGGTGATCGCTAGGTTAATGGCGATTGCCAAAAAAAAGGTCATTTTATTTTTTTTAATGATACTGAAAAATGCTTTAAATACTGGCATAAGCTTGTCTCCTCATAATTAGGTAATTGGCAATATTAATAATGACTGTCATAGCAGCAATCGTGATGAGAGTCATGAAGTAACTCGATAAATCGGTATAGTAAAACAATTTGTATAAGGCATCAGTTACAAGACTAGTAGGATTAATCCAGCCAATGATTGGCGCATGTTGATCGATCCAATATTTAACTTGGGGGAACATCATGCCTGATAAAAATCCGCCAAAGACGGAAACGGCCGTGACTATAGTTGTTTTCAATTGATGATTTCCTTTGATGGCACTGCCAACTAAAGCGCCTAGTGAGAGACTTAATAAGCTTGAAAGTAGACAGGTTAACAAAATGAAGCCCCATCGGTTACCAAAATCAATTCTTAAAACAAGATGGATAAATCCAAGAATAATCATGATTTCCGTAAAAAATATCAGAAAACCTGCAAGTAGATTGACAAGAATCAAGCTTAGTTTGTTGACTGGATTCAGACTCATTCGTAAGCCAGTAGGACTTTGATTGGCTTGAATTTCCTCACTATTTTTAACTCCCCAATTCATGCCGAACATACAAGCCATAGCAATCACGGTAAAGAAATAAAGGGTAGTTTCCTTAGGCTCATTTTCACCATATTTAACTGGTTCAGTGTAGGTTTGATTATTAACTAGATCATCTATCATATTTTCAGAAAAAAGTTCTGGTTTTTCTGTGATAATATCAGCCATTGAGGCACTGATGTAGGTGAATTGTTGTAAAAAATCCTTTAAAAAAGTTTGATTAAAGCCATTATTGTTGATGACTAGTTCAGGCTGTGCTTCACTTAATAGATAATAGCCACTGATCGTATTTTCTTTCATGGCCTTTTCAGCTTCTTTTTCAGTCAATGTAGTAACCTTAAAAATATCTTTGTCATTATTTTCGGCGGTTTTAAGACTTTGAACAAAGCGGTCATTTTCAGGTGACTCAGCCATTTCTACCACAGCGACAGGAATTGTTTTGAATTCAAATGATTCATCTAAGTTACTGAAGGCCATTTTAAAGAAACAAGCCAAGATGATTGGGAAGAATAGACTCCAAAAGAGAATACTTTTATTTTTTATTAATTGTTTTAAACGGTAGCGTAGTAAGTGACTAAACATGTTTTTCCTCCATAGTGATTAGTTTTAATCTCGTAGTTGCTTGCCAGTAATTTCTAGAAAGACATCATTAAGTGTCGGTTGTAAGCTGTAGAAATCACCGAAAAGTAGGTTGTTTGTTTCTAGATAATGCAATAATTTTAATAGAACTTTTTCTTCCTTCAACGTATCCAGACGTAAGAGGCTACCTTCATAGGTGGCGTGAAGAACCCCAGGCCAACTTCTAATTTCTGACAAGGTCTCATCTGAACAAACAGGAAGTTCAATTTGTAGTTTTTCACTTGTTTGAATCATTCGTTTTAACTCATCTTTATTGCCATGAGCTAAGATGGTTCCTTTGTCCATAATGACAATTTCTGTACAAATTTGTTCAATCTCTTCCATATAGTGAGAGGTATAAACAATCGTTGCGCCTTTTTGATTTAGTTCTTGGATACTTTCTAAAATTTTGTTACGGCTTTGGGGATCAACAGCAACGGTTGGCTCATCGAAGAAAATTAATTCTGGATTATGTGCGATACCGCAGGCAATATTGAGACGACGCTTTAACCCACCACTTAATTTATTAGGATAAAATTTACAGAAATCTTCAAGCTGAACAATGCGAATGGCTTCTTTAACGCCAGCTTTTCGTTTGTCTTTATCGCTAATGTAAAGTCCGCAGAAGTAGTCGATGTTTTCATAGACTGTTAATTCATCAAAAACGGCAACATCCTGTGGAACAACTCCAATCTTGCGTTTTAGATCAGATTTGTTAGGGGACATTTTTTCACCAAATAATTGAATATCACCTTGATCATAGGTTAAAAGTGATAGGATACAATTGATTGAAGTTGATTTACCACTTCCGTTTGGTCCGAGTAGACCAAGAACCTCTCCTTTTTTTACCGTTAGATTGAAGTGATCTAACGCTGTTAATTTGTCATATTTTTTTACCAAATCTGTTACGTGAATAATTGCTGAATTGTTTGTCATAAGTAAGCTCCTTTATTTAAAAAAATAACTGTGATTTTGTTGCTCATCAGGTATACTTATACTATAAAGAAAAGTGAGTCATTGTAACAGTGACTATCAGCTAATAAAAAGGTGACAAATGTCACATTAGTTAGTAGAGAGTGAGGCTATCGTGTCAAATGAGGTAAAGTACGGCATCCAAACAAAAAGTCTTCTATTGATTGGATGCTTATTTAACATGTATCAACAAGAGTTTATTGTGAAGGACATCGGCTTTGTTCTATTAATTATTATCAGTAGTTTGTTAATTACCTATCAGCCAACGGTCATACTCAAAATGCTTCTATTAATTGGAACAATTATATTGGCGGTTTTTTTTGCTAAGTACGCGCTCTTTTTTCCCGTCTTGCTTTACGATTTATTAGAAGAAAAAAGATTATATACTTATATCCTCTTTCCTTTTATAGGGGTCGTACTGATTGTAATTAGTTTCTATAACGAGTTGTCAATGATGCTCCTGTATGTCGTTTTAGGAGCGATGGCGATTTTTATGAAACAAAAGGTTGACCGATTGTTAATATTGGAAGCTAACTACAACCGTTTAGAGCAATCGAGTCATGAGCAACAATTTTTATTGGAGAAACAGAATTTTAATTTAATAGAAGAACAAAATTTAAATCTAACCTTGGGAATCTCTGAAGAACGTAACCGGATTGCTCGGGATATTCATGATAACGTCGGTCACTTACTATCTAGTTCTCTCATTCAAATAGGGGCTTTGAGAGTGTTGAATCATGAGCAATTATTAGAGGAGCCCATGAAATTATTGGAAGAGACTGTCCAAGAAGGGATGGAGAATATTCGTCAGAGCGTGCATAATCTTCATGATGATTCTCTTAATCTTAAGCAATCCTTGACTTATATTGTTGATAGTTTTCATGAGTGTCCGATTGAGCTTCATTATGCCATTAAAGGGGAGCTTAGTACGACCTTGAAGATGGATTTTTTGATGATTGTGCGGGAAGCCTTGGCCAACATCATGAAGCATTCCAATTGTACCAAGGTAAGTTTGGAAGTTGTCGAGCAGCCAGTTTTTTATCGTGTATTGGTCAAGGATAATGGGACGAAGCAAGAAACAAAAAGCCCAACCGAGATCGGGATGGGGTTAAATAGTATGAGTGAACGAATTGTAAAGCAGGGAGGACGCTTGACAGCTGAGCAACAGCTTGATGGCTTCCAAGTGTTGGCAATCGTTCCTAAAAATAGAGAGGAAGAGTTTTAGATGCGCGTCTTAATTATTGATGACGATCAGTTGGTTAGTTTATCATTGAAAACGATACTAGGAGCTCAGGAAGATATAGAAGTGGTTGATACAGGTAATTCAGGGAAAGATGCAATTGAGTTGTTTGCTAAAACGGAGCCAGACATTCTGCTAATGGATATCAGAATGGGGGATATGACAGGATTAGAAGCGGCTGTCGAGATTTTGAAGGAGTACCCTCATGCTCTCATCATTTTTCTAACAACTTTTTTAGATAATGAGTACGTGATTCAGTCCTTAAAAATCGGTGCTAAAGGCTATATTCTTAAACAAAATTTTGAGTCGATTGTCCCAGCTCTTAAGGCGGTCAATGCTGGTCAATCTGTCTTTGGTGATCAAATTGTAAGCCTAATGCCTGAGCTGTTGTCAACAAATGGAACTTCAGGTGTGCTGGATGAAAGTTTGAGTGAAAGAGAAGGCATGATTTTAATGGAGATTGCAGAAGGTCTGAACAATAAAGAAATTGCTGAAAAGCTGTTTCTTAGCGAAGGGACAGTTAGAAATTATGTGAGTACCATGTTAGAAAAGTTGAATTTGCGAGATCGGACTCAACTTGCGATTTATTATTATAAAAATAGCTAAATAATAGGCACCCCAAGTCATGATGCGTATGGCTTGGGGTGCTTATTTTAGGTGTAATTAGATTTGTTGCGCCAGATGCCTGAGCGCCATCGATAAATCATCAAAATACTTCGTAGAACTTCGTCAATAGCATAAGCAATCCAAACGCCGACAAGTCCCATTTTTAACCAGATGGCTAAGCCAAAGGAGAAAGGAAGACTAATCACCCAAAGAACGATTAAGCTACAAATAAGAGGGTATTTGACATCGCCAGTTGCATTTAGTCCGCTGACCATGACCATATTGATTGAACGAGCGGCTTCTAAAACAATGTCAACTACAAAGACAATTCTCGCAATGTCGATTACCTCTTGATTGGAAGTGAAGATCCCCATAATTGGTTCAATGAAGATCAAAGTCAAAGTGCTGATAATAAGAGAGCTGAGGGTTGCAATCACGATCGTTCTCATGCCACGAGTGTAGGCTCGATCGTATTCTTTTGCGCCAACATTACGCCCGATCATAATTTGATTTCCTTGGGCGAGAGAAGCAGCTACAAGGTAAACAAATTGTGTTATCGCGGTGACATAAGATTTAGCAATTAATACGCTTTGTCCGAGAGAGGCAACAATCATGGTGACAACTACCTGAGCGGCCTGATAGGACAAAGATTCTCCAGAAGAGGGTAAGCCTAAGGTCAAAATATTTCTTAAATCAGGCAGGGAAAACTGTTGTTTCTTAAGTTTTAGAGGATTAAAGGCTAGATGTTTAGTTAACAGTGTTGCGGCGATGATTAAACCGGCAGTATTTCCGACGACACTGGCCATTGCCAAGCCTTCGACACCAAAACTAGGTAAACCAAATGGGCCGTATAGAGCAATGTAATTGCCAATAACTGCAATTAGACTTGCTGCCATCGGAATCAGTAAGGCTGGCCGAGTTAAACCATGGCTTCTTAAAATTGCCACAATGGTCGCTGAGATAGCAGAGACAACTAGGCTGCCACCAAATAAACGTAAATAATTTTTCCCGATAGTCACTAACATTGTATCAAGTCCTACAAAATGTAGAAGTTGAGACGGGAAAATCAAAAAGATCAAACTAATGAGACTGCCAAGAATAATAGAGCCAATCAGAGCAGTAGTGATAATTGTTGGGATGCGTTCTTTTTTTTGAGCGCCAATTAATTGGGCGATAATGATTTGTGTGCCGACCGTTACAAAGCCATAAATAAAAACAGATAAATTCAATAGTTGATTGGCGGCACCAATTGCAGCAACAGCAGGTTCAGAATAATTGGAAATCATAAAGACATTAATATTTCCGATAATTACTCGGAGAAATAATTCCACAAAAATAGGCCAGCTGAGAAAGAATAATTCTCGGTCAGAAATGGTGACTTTTTTTGATAAGTTCATGATGTGCTCCTTTCTTTAGTTTGTAGGCTAACAGCTAATATTATTTAGTTGTTCATGGTTATTCTAAAGAAGTGTTGACTAAAGTCAAGAGACTATCTGGTTTAATTGATTATTTGGGCTAATTTTGGGCATTCTGCCAAGAATGTTTGACAGACTTATCCTTGGATCAGCTTAGCTAAAATAGTAGAAAACTCATAGGCAAAAGGGTAGACAAAAAGGGACGTTAACGGTAAAGTAAGGATAGAATTTAATGGAAAGAGGATGTACTTATATGCGTGATGTAATAGTTATTGGAGCGGGGCCTGGTGGTATGACAGCAGCTCTTTATGCTTCTAGAGCGGATCTATCAGTCTTGGTTTTAGAAGGTGGTTTACCAGGTGGTCAGTTAAATAATACGGCCGATGTCGAAAATTATCCTGGGGTTGGGTTATTACCTGGTCCAGATTTAGCGATGAAGATGCTAGAGGATTCGAGTAACTTTGGTGCCGAACATGCTTATGGTTTTGTAACAGGAATTGAGGATCATGGCAGCTATAAAACAGTTTTGACTGAGGATGGCAATTATGATGCTAAAGTGGTTATTATTGCTGTCGGGTCTGAGCACCGCAAACTAGGTGTTGTAGGTGAAGAAGAGTTTGGCGGTCGTGGTGTCTCTTATTGTGCGGTTTGTGATGGGCCATTCTTCCGTAACAAGCACTTAGTTGTGATTGGTGGTGGTGATTCTGCTGTTGAAGAGGGCAGTTATTTAACACAGGTTGCAGAGAAGGTTACAATTATTCATCGCCGAGATGAACTGCGTGCACAAAAAATCTTGCAAGATCGTGCTTTTAAAAATGATAAAATTGAGTTTATTTGGGATACAACTGTGAATGAAATTCTTGGAAGCGACATGAAAGTGACTGGCTTAGAGTTACGTAATGTTAAAACCGATGAGGTATCAGAAATCAGCGCTGATGGGGTATTCATTTATGTTGGGCTTGACCCATTGACTAAGCCTTTCGAAAATTTAGGTATTACAAATGCCGAAGGCTGGATTCCTACAAATGAAAAGATGGAAACAAGTATTCCCGGCGTGTATGCTATCGGAGATGTTCGCGAGACGGTCTTGCGTCAAATTGCTACAGCGGTTGGCGATGGAAGTATTGCTGGACAGGAAGCTTATAAATACATTGAGGCAATGACGGACTAAACGTGGTAAACTAATAAAAGACAAGATGGAGCTATCTAACATCAGTGAGGGTGGGACAAATGTCCTACCCTTTACTAATTTCATTGACAGGATAGGACAAGACTAATTAGTTGGAGAGGAGGGAGATTGGATGAAGAGCTGTGGCGTTATAACAGAATATAATCCGTTTCATAATGGACATGCTTATCATTTAGCGAAGGCTCGTCAGGTTAGTAAGGCCGACGTGGTTGTGGCAGTAATGAGTGGGAATTTTTTACAGCGAGGAGAACCAGCTATCTTAGATAAATGGCGTCGCGCGGAAGTTGCGTTGAATTATGGGGCGGATTTGGTAATAGAATTACCGGTTGCTTATGCTGTTCAGTCGGCTGATTATTTTGCTGAGGGAGGAGTAAAGCTGTTGCAGGCTCTTGGGGTTGATAGCCTATGCTTTGGAACGGATTCTGATGAAACCTTGAACTATCAGGCTTTTGCTGAGTTTAATGAGGAACACCAAGAGGCGATATCCCAAGCTTTTCAGCAGATTCGCAATAATGGAATGAGCTATCCTCAACAAATGACAGAGGTCTATCGTGAGCTTTATCCTGAGTGGCAGTTGGATTTTAATTCACCTAATCATATTTTAGGTATGAGTTATGCTAAAGCAAATCAGAGCTATGAGCGACCGATGACGTTACTACCAATTAAACGAGAGGTGACGAGTCACCACCAGACAGACATTAATTCTCAAGAATTTGCTAGTGGCTCTGCAATTCGTAAAGCGACCTTATTAGGAGAGGATCACGGGCTTCAACACGTGATGCCAGAGGAAACTTACGACTTATTAAAAAAGGAAAAGTTGGCATCATGGGAAGTGGCGTGGCCGTTACTCAAATACCAACTTGCGGTCAGCTCTGTTGAGCAACTGAAAGAAGGGTATCAAGTGGTAGAAGGAATTGAATATCGGTTAAAAGAGATGGCATTAAAAGCTAACTCTTTTAAAGAATTTGTTTCTCTGGTCAAGACGAAACGTTTTACTTGGACACGTATTCAACGGCTGTGCACGTATATTTTAATTCAAGTGAATCAAGAAGAGGTTGAATCAGTCAGGTCAGATAGTTATCTTAGAGTGCTGGGATTTAATAATCTAGGTCGCCAATTTTTAAGTGAAAAGCGTAAGGCATTGACTCTGCCACTGATTACAAACTTGTCGAAAAAAAATGAATCACTTCTGAAATTGGACATTAAAGCCGGACAAGTACACCAGTTGCTGATCGAGAGCCCTCCTCAGGATTATTACCGAAAACCATTCTATTTGAGATAATTAAGAAAAACGCTTTCAATTAGATGTTGAGCGTGATATAATGAGTAAATTGCTTAAAATAGTTGGCTAAAGTGTTATTAAATAACAGATCGACTTTCTAATTTTTACCGATGCGTGATGAAATTATGCAATAGATGATTTGTGATTAAAAGTTAATCTGAAGTCAGTGGTAATAGTGAATTTAGATTAATTTTTTGTTATTTTATGCATGATACTATCACGCATGATTTTGGGTTTCTATTTTTGAAGGATAACGCTAGTGGTCAATTTTTCTATAAATTTGAGAGGCTCAAATTGAAATCGTGTTGTGAGTTAACTGGGTATAAATTAATTAAAAAAATGGAGTAGTGTCACGCGGCATGTGACAAAAAAGTGGCTGTATAATTGAGCTATGTGAGTGAGATGTAGGAATTTAATTCGTATAACCGAGTAATAGCGCCTTGAACTTGGGCTTGTGTGGAGTAGATACCTTCCAATCTGAGTAATTAACAAGTAAACAAAAAATTAAGTAGTGTCACGCATCATGTGACACGGTGAGAAAATAATTAGATAAACGTAATGATAGGCTCAGGTAATTCTTTAATGAGTCTTTTTACAATGAAGCCGAAAGCCTAGTGAGTTTTTTTCACTAGGCTTTTTTTGGTGAGAAGGAAAAGTTAAGTGGTGTATGTGGAGTGAACTTACAAATGTTTATAACCTAATAAGTCATTTTATTGTTTAGTAAACTTTTAGTGTTTATTTTAAAATAAACACTAAAAGTTTATTGACTTATAAAAATAATCATGATATATTGTGTGTGCAGTGAGATGCAAACACTTACATTTAGAGTGATTATTTTAAATTATTAGGAGGAATAGTGATGAAGCTTAAAAATGTATTAGGTAGTTTATTAGTGGTAGGTCTGAGCTTGTCGTTAGTTGCATGTGGGAGTGGGGATAAAAAAGATGGTGCAAATGGAAAAAAAGACCTCTCTAAAATGACTGAAAAAGAGTTGGCTAAAGAAGAACGGGTTAAGGAAGCTACCCTAGAGATTTATTTACCAGCAGGAAAAAATACCGATTATTTAGTTAAATCAGCTGAGCTTTACAATAAGACATATGACACTGACATTAAATTAAAACCAGTAGATGTAGCGCCAGCAATTCCAATGGTTCAAAAAGTTACGCCGAAACTAGTAGCAAATGAAAAAATGCCTGATTTAATTTTCTTACAGGACAGCAATGCTGGATCAGTTTTTGAAAAATTTGAAGACTTATTTTATTCATCAGAAGAATTTGGGTTTGTAGACGAATTTGGAAGCGATTTTTATCCAGCTAAAATGAATATGCTGGCAAATATTGCGCCAAGTAAAAAGACCTTTGGTTTTCCAAATGACTGGGGAAATGCTGCCATGTACTATAATGAGGAAGCTTTTGAAGAAGCTGGTGTGAAGATGGCAGAGGTAAAAACGTGGGATCAGTTGATAGAGGCAGGGAAAAAGCTGAAAGAAAAAACAGGCAAGAAGCTTTTGTTTATGCGAGATACTGGCGAGTTGGATTTAGTTAAATATATGACTGAACAACAAGGCGTATCGCTCTTTGATCAAGAGGGGAATTTGAATTTATTAGATCCAGCAGTGATTAACTCTTATGAAATTATTGAAAAATTAATGGATGCTGACTTAGTGGCCTATGGCAATTCGAAAGATTATACTGCGATTGGACAAGAGTCAGGCGCTATTTTTGCTGGTGGCTGGTTAGCTTCTTATCAAGCAGGTGATTACCCTGATGATGAAGGCAAATGGCGGATTAGTGCGATGCCAGCGGTAGAAGCTGATAAAGAAGCACTTGCTCCAATGAGTGGTGGCTCTAGCTATTATGTCCCTAAAAACTCTGATAATGCTTTAGCAGCACTACAGTTCATTACGTTTGCTTTAACCGATTCTGCTGCATTAGATGCTTACATGGAGTTAAGTGGTTTACCAGCGAATACAAAAGCCTATGAAAGTGACGTAGCACAAAAAGAATTTGCTTACTATGGCAATCAAAAGATTCTTCAAACGTTAAATGAGATTAGCCAAAACAGTATTGAAGGATACGCGTTTCCATATTCAGCCGATTTGGACAATTATATCGAAGCAGCGAGCTATGATATTAAGAAAAATAAGACCTCTATAAAGGATGCTTTGCAAAAACAAGCTGATGAATTTGCGTCTAAGTATGGTGTAACAGTTAATAAGTAAGGAAGAAAGACGTGGCCCTTCAGGAATGAAAAAAATCCTGAGGGCTTGCGTCAGCATTTTCTCCAGAAAGAGAGCAACTAGAAAATGAAGAAAAAGAAAAGTGTTTCAACCTATTCTAAAACGGCCTATTTGATGATGTTACCTTTCCTTCTGTTGTTTGCACTGACCATTTTATTGCCGACAATTATGTCATTAGGTTTTAGTTTTTCGCGAATTTCAACATCAATTGATTTTATTGGATTAGATAACTTTAAGAGTATTTTTAAAGATCCGCTATTTTTCAAATCGTATACGAATGTCTTCATTTTTATGATTGGTTCAATACCGATTACGATTTTATTAGCTTTAGTTTTCGCGGTTTTACTTAATATGCCTCATGTAAAGGGGCGTGGCTTTTTTAGAACCGTGTATTATTTACCAGCAGTAACCTCAATTGTGGCTGTCTCATCTGTTTTTTTGACGTTTTATAATCCAACAGGGTTGTTTAATACAGTTTTAACGACAATTGGTCTTCAGCCGATTCCTTGGTTGAGTGATCCTTTTTGGGCGCGGATTGCAATTATTATTATTTCTATTTGGTTAAATATTGGGTATTATACTGTGTTATTTTTGGCAGGTCTACAAAATATTTCGGGTGAAATTTATGAAAGTGCTGAAATTGATGGTGCTAATAAGGCGCAACAATTCTTTCGGATAACTGTTCCAATGCTTAAGCCAGTTATTTTAATGGGCATGATTTTATCCACTATTAATGGGTTAGGTGCGTTTGAAGTACCTAATATTTTGTTTAAAAATGGCTTTGGCCCAGAATCGTCAGCTGTGACAGTTGGTGTCAATTTGTATAAAACTAGTTTTGAAATGGTTGATTTTGGTAAGGCATCGGCGATTTCATGGACAATGGTGATTGTGGCGGCTATTTTATCTATCATTCAGTTTATTGTGGGGGGCAAAGATAATGAATCGTAAGAAATTGTTTGGGCCAACGATGGTCTACGTGGTTTTGATTATTGGCTTGTTTATTTTTGCGCTACCGTATGTTTACATGATTGTTTCTTCGACACAATCTAATGATGTTATTTTAGGTACAAAACTAAACTTCAAATTTGGGCCACATTTTCTAAAAAATATTAAAGAGGTTCAAGAAAAATATAATTACTTGCGAGTGATTGCTAACTCTGCAATTATTACGGTGATTGGGACAGTTATATCAACTTTCATTACTACTTTAGCCGGTTATGTGATGGCTAAGTATAAATTTAAGGGGCAACGATTAATTTTTAACTTAGTGATGATTTCACGAATGGTTCCAGGCTTTGCTATGTTGATTCCGACTTTTTATATTTTAAGTAAATTAGGCTTAACAAATACCTTTACGGGGGTAATTGTTCCTAGCTTGGCTTCGACAACATCGGTATTTATGATGAGACAGTATGCTCAGCAATTTCCAACTGAACTGATGGAAGCGGCACGAATTGACGGGGCATCTGAGTGGCTAATTTTTTGGAAGATTGCCGTTCCTGTATTGGTTCCAAGTATCATAACGACGGCGTTACTGACCTTTATGGGCTATTGGAATTCCTATTTAATGCCTCTTGTGATTCTATCTGATTCAGAAAAATTTACGGTGCCATTAGTGATACAGAACATGACCCAAAATAACTACGATCCATTAAACTATGGGGCTTTAATGGCCTTATTAGCGACGTCAGTTGTACCAGTCGTTGTCGTTTATATGTGGCTGCAGACGAAGTTCAAATCTAATGGACTGGATTCAGCAATTAAATAGCAGGAGGAAGTCAAATGAAACTTAAATATTTTGGTACGGCAGCTGCAGAAGGAGTACCTGCACTTTTTTGTAAATGTGAGGTTTGTCGGGAAGCTCGTAAGAGAGGAGGCCGTGATATTAGAACGCGAACTCAGTCCTTGATTGATGACACTCTATTGATTGACTTTCCGGGTGATACCTATCTTCATACCTTACAGGAGAGCTTTGATTTAGGTAGTATAGAAGAATTGCTGATTACACATGGACATGCCGATCACTTTTATCCTGAGGATTTAATGATGCGTATGTCTGGTTATGCAAATAACCTTGACAAGCGCTTGACTGTTTATGGGAATGAACGTGTGGCAAGGTTTTATAAACGTGCTCAAGAGCTCGAGGGCTTTAGTGATGGAAAACGCTTGTCCTTTGTTGAGGTCCGACCTTTTGAGGTTCTTAAAGTCGGTGATTATACTGTGACGCCACTTTTGGCCGACCATGATAAAAATGAAACGTGTTTATTTTATCAGATCAGCCAGAACCAGAAGCAGCTTTTGTATGCACATGATACTGGGTATTTCTTACAAGAAAACTGGGATTACTGGGCAGAAACAAAACCCTATTTTGATTGCGTCAGCTTGGATTGTACGCATCAAAAGGTTAAAGTCGAGCGTAATCATATGAGTTTTTATGATAATTTGAAGGTGAAAGAAAAAATGTTAGCTATGGGGTTAGCAGATGAGCGGACGACTTTTATTATCAGTCATTTCTCTCATAATGGTGGCATGCTTTATGACGAGATGGCTGAGTGGGCAAGTAAAGAAGGCTTTGTTACAGCATACGATGGGTTGGAAATAATAGTTTAGAAAGGATTTAATTAGGGATGGACTTTCAGATTAGAGAAGCATTTTATATAGACGGTGTTCCGACTAAATTAATCTCAGGGGCGGTACATTACTTTAGGATTATGCCTGATAAGTGGGCTCATACGTTATACAATTTAAAAGCGATGGGATGCAATACAGTTGAGACCTATGTGCCGTGGAATCTTCATGAACCAAAGGAAGGGCAGTTTAATTTTTCAGATCTGGCTGATATTGAAGCATTTATTGAGTTAGCGCAGGAGCTTGATTTATATGTGATTGTTAGGCCATCGCCTTATATTTGTGCTGAGTGGGAGTTTGGTGGCTTGCCGGCTTGGTTATTGAAAGACTCGAGTATGAGAGTCCGTAGTCAGTATTCAGGATTTATCGATGCTGTTGCTAGTTATTATCAAGAGCTGATTCCAAGGCTGGTTCCTTTCCAGTTCACTCGTGGAGGTCGAGTGTTAATGATTCAATTGGAGAACGAATATGGTTCTTTTGGGGAAGACAAAGATTATTTGCGTATTCTTGCTCAGTTGATGAGAGATAATGGGATTGATGTCCCTTTATTTACCTCAGATGGCGGTTGGAAACAGGTCCTTGATGCAGGAACTTTAGTTGAGGATGGGATTTTTGCGACTGCTAATTTTGGTTCGAAAGCTACTGAAAATTTTGAAGCATTGAAAAGTCATCAGGAGACCTACGGAGTCAAAGAACCCTATATGTGCATGGAATTTTGGGACGGCTGGTTTAATAATTGGCAAGAACCGATTATTAAAAGAGCGCCATTTGAAACAGCAGCGGAGGTTCGAGATATTTTAAGGTGGGGAAGTATTAATTTTTACATGTTTCAAGGTGGGACTAACTTTGGTTTTTATAATGGGTGCTCTGATCAAGGGAATCAAAGTGTCGCTCAGATTACCTCTTATGATTATGACGCTCCATTGACTGAGTGGGGCGCACCGACAGAGAAATTTTTTGCTATTCAAGCCGTGATTAAAGAGAGCTGTCCAGATGTGACGATTTTCGAGCCGAAGTATCCGTCATTAAGTGCCCTTGAGTCTACTCGATTAGTAAATAAGGTCTCGTTGTTTTCCGTTTTAGAGGATTTAGCACGTCCACAGAGTAATGATTATACATTGCCTATGGAACAGCTAGATCAAGAATATGGCTATACGCTTTACCACACTGTGCTAAAAGAAAAGCGTGTGATTGATGATTTGCGTGTGGTTGACGCTGGCGATCGGGTTCAGTTTTTTATGAATCTGCAGCATCAGGCGACCCAGTATTTACACTCGATAGGCGAGCCGATTCAAGTTGAGTTGACTGAAGAAATCAATCAACTAGATGTATTAGTTGAAAATATGGGCCGAAATAATTATGGGCCAACGTTAGTTTCGCCTAAACAGCGTAAAGGGATTCGTGGTGGTGTCATGGAGGATATCCACTATCTAGCTAATTGGGAGCATTTTCCTTTACCGCTAGATAATCTTACTGAACTGGATTTCTCTAAAGAATGGCTTCCACAGACACCAGCCTTCTATCAGTTTGAATGCGAGATTGAGACGCCTGTAGACACCTTTTTGGATTGTCGAGGGTTAGGCAAAGGAATTGTTGTGATTAATGGCTTTAATTTAGGGCGATATTGGGAAGAAGGGCCTGCGGTGTATTTATTTATTCCAAGCTCTGTGCAGAAAACTGGGCGAAACGAATTGATTGTGTTTGACACAGAAGGTCGCCAGATTGAGGAGCTTCATTTTTCTGATCAGCCCATCTATATAGAGGGGGAAGATACGTGATGATTGCTTCTCATTTTAAGGACAGTGAGTTGCTTAAATTTCTTACGGAGTCGGCTGATGGCAATTCAGCGGGTTTATTACAGAGCTTTTATCAGACAAATTGGTCTTATGTTGGTTTTTTGACAGAGAGCTTGGTGGAATTAGAACGAACGCTCGTAACTGATAATCCTGAGGAATGGTCACAATTATTAGAACGAGTTGAGGGATTTGTTTCTGGTAGTTATGTCTTTCAAAATGAATGGGATATGGAGCGGACTACTGTTCCAGAACAGTTTGAATTAGCCGATATTAAATGGGATCACAATCCTCATGGCGATCGTGAATGGATGTATATGCTAAATAGGCAGGCTTTTTTAGTGGAGGTCGCATTGGCTTATCAGGTGACGTCTGAGCCTCGTTATTTAGCTTATATAGAAGGGTTTTTATCTAAGTGGCTATTGGAAAATCCATTAATACCAGAGACGAGACAATCGAGTTGGCGTACAATTGATGCTGGCTTAAGAGTGATCAATTGGGTGAAGCTCTTGGAGATTATGTCTGTCACGCAGAGTCTATCAAGTCAACTTTTTCAGGATTTGTTGTTAAGTATCGAGGAGCATCTGGCTTTTTTTACGAGGGAGTTAAATGAGGCGCGTGGTCAAAGTAATTGGTCAATTATAGAAATCTGTGGGATCGTAGTAGGCGCCTTAGCATTTAAAGAGTTAGCTCATAGTGAGGACTACTTGCAGAAAGCCTTGGCTTATTTAGAGCCTGCTCTAAAATTACAAATTGAGCCAGATGGGCTTCAACGGGAGCAGTCATTTATGTATCATCATGAGGTACTTATTTGCTTGTTAAAAATTATCCTACTAGCGGATCGAAATGGCATCGAACTCTCGCCGTCTATCAAGAAAGAAGCAAATAGAATGGCTCAAGCATCAGCTTTGTTGATTAAGCCAGACGGAACTCAGAGCAACTATGGAGATAGTGATGTCGAAAACTTAATTCCGCTCCTAAGTGTTGCCGAAAAAATCCTTAAGCAACCTTTGTTGATTGTGGGAATGGTACCAAGAACTTGTTCGTTGTTTGAAAAATTATTCATGGGGCTGGAAGTACTGCCTTTTACTGAGGGGGAACGGCAAACGGCGTTGCCATCGACGTCTTACGATAATTCCGGGCTTTATTTATTGCGTAGTCCAGATAATAGTGATTATCTAATGTTCAAATGCGGGCCTCTTGGGGGTGGACATGGTCATGATGATCAGCTTCATATAGAGCTGTATACTCAGGGGCGGACTGTTTTAGTGGATTCGGGCCGCTACTCGTATGAGTGCAGTCATCAACGTTTAGCTTATAAAGGCGGACAGGCTCATAATACGATTATTGTTGATGGTCAAAACTTTAATCAGCATTACGGGGCTTGGGAGACGACGAAAGTAGCAACGCCGATTAATCAAAGACGTATCTCTAAGGAGGAAGCGCAATTCACTGAAGGGGGACATCTGGGGTACTTTGATTTAGCTGATCCAGTGCTTGTTAATCGTAAAGTTGTATATTTAAGTGAGGGGTTTTGGTTTATTTCAGATGAAATAAGTTGTCAAAAGGAGCATCAAATAGCGAGTTCGTTTCATTTTTGCGGACCTAATGTAAGAAAAACAAGTCATCAAAAAGTAGTTTATCAGGATAACTTAGGTACTTTTACGATTCAGTCATTAAGTGAAGATGGTGTATTTGAGCTTGAAGAGTGTCAGATATCTCTTCAATATAATCAGCGAGTTAGCAGTCAAAAAGCGATTTATCAGTATCCTGTTACAGGGAATCATACCCAGACCTATCTGCTTAGTAGGCACGGTGAAGTAGAGTGCCAGGCGGTTCCTGTTTGGTTGGATGAAACAACCTTATTGAGTTCGAGTGACGTGTCGGCTTATCGAATTGATTTTCCTTCAGGAGATTCAACGTATGTCTTGATTCAACATCGGGAACCGCTTCAAGGGCGACGTGCGTATCTTCTTGAAGGAAACTTAATTTATGGTAGAATTAGTGTGGTAGAAGGTACGATGATAGACAAAACCTTAAGACAGGTAAGGTTGTATTAAAAATAAATAGAGTGAAGTGTGAGTATGACTAAAGAAAAAATGATCCCACTAGTAAAAATTATTGTTGGCAATCTTTTTATGGGCTTTGCCTACGCCAAATGGATGAAGCCTAATAATATTATTAATGGTGGTGTCACGAGTATTGCGATGATTTTAGAAAAGTTAACAGAGTTGCCTTTGCTTTATTTGTCAAATGGCGTCACTCTTTTGTTATTGCTGTTGTGTTTTGTTTTTTTAGGTAAAGGCAATTTTGTTAGATCGTTCATTAGTAGTTTCTGTTATATGGGAATTTTTAGTTTTTTTTATTCACTGCCTTTTGATGCGACGATTAATTTACCCGTTGATTTTTTGTTGGCTAGCTGTTTTATTGCAGTTGGGTATTATTGCTGTATTTCTTCGGATGCATCGACGGTGGGGATGGATGTAGTGGCGTTAATTTTACATAAACGCAACCCAAAAGTGGAGGTCGCTAAAGCGATTAGATACATTAATTTTGCTGTGTTAGGTGTTGGACTTTTAACCTATGGCTGGCTATCTGTTTTGATTGGGGTTACTTTCAGTTTTGTTAATTCTTATATATTAGGTTGGTTACTAAACGCACATGAGAGAGGGGCTTTGATATAGGCCAAGGCTCATGTTTACAAGGAGAAAGTCTAGATGGGACAAGTAGAAAAGGAATGGCTCGTTCAGGAGCTTGAGTTTGTGTATCAACAGATCGTTGATAATTTGGCGTTATTTGAAACAAAGGTGCCAGCGGCGGTGTCTGAGCAGTATGTTTATCCAGCTGTAGCCAACGAGGATTGGACTGATGCCTTTTGGATTGGAATGCTGCATTTAGCACAAGAGTATCGACCTCAAAAGAAGATTGGGGCAGTAATTGAGAAGCAATTGAGGGTTTTTCAAGAGCGATTGGATCAAGAAATTGTCTTAAACCACCATGATATTGGGTTTTTATATTCGTTATCTGCGGTGGCTGATTACCGAGAAAATGGCCACTTGGCTTCTCGTGAAATGGCGTTACAAGCGGCGGATGTGTTGATGCGACGTTATAATAAGACGGCAAAAATCTTGCAGGCTTGGGGCGATTTAGCAGACAAGGAACAGCAAGGTCGTATGATTATTGATTGTAACATGAATTTACCGCTACTGTATTTTGCTTCTAATGAAACGGGTGATCCTAGCTACCGTGAATCAGCAATCAATCATGTTAGGCGCGCTCAGCGTTATTTAATTCGTGAGGATTATTCTACTTTTCATACGTATTATTTGGATATTGATACAGGGCAGCCACGTTTTGGCAAAACGGCTCAGGGCTATGGAGACGATTCTTGTTGGGCCCGTGGTCAGGCTTGGGGAATTTATGGTTTTCCGATTAGTTTCAATCATATGGGAGAAACAAGTTTGTTAGAGTCTGCTTGTCACTTGGCTGATTATTTTATTGATCATTTACCAGCCGATAAGGTTTGTTATTGGGATTTGGTGTTTACAGATGGTTCAAGTGAGGAGCGAGATACTTCTGCTGCGGCGATTGCCGCTTGTGGGTTATTGGAGCTGAGTAAGCAATTACCGCTTTCTGATCAGCGGAAAGTCTATTATGAGGAGACGAGTATCAGTATCTTAACCTCTTTAAGTCGGTCGTATACGACTAGGGAGATGCCCGAATCAAATGGAATTTTGACTCAAGGAGTCTATACTAAGCCTGGGAATTATGGCGTGGATGAATGCACCTTATGGGGAGATTATTTCTATTTCGAAGCATTAATTCGTTTGTATAAGAGCTGGAATAGTTTTTGGTAAGCATGACTGATTGTAATGTCAAAAATGGAGGAGGATGACGAATGGCAACTATCAAAGATATCGCGGACTTAGCGGGTGTCTCTAAAACCACTGTATCGAGAGTCCTGAACTACGATAAGACTCTTTCTGTGGGAGATGAAACTAAAAAGAAAGTATTTGAAGCCGCAGAACAGTTAGAGTATACCAAGCATAAACGTGTCAAACCTGCCAAAAAAGAGAAATTAGCTGTTGTTCAGTGGATAACAGAAAAAGATGAGCTGGATGATGTTTACTACCTGTCGTTGCGAATGGGGGCAGAAAAGAAAATACTTGAAGAAGGCTATGAAGTCGTCCGCTTTTTTAAAAATGTCGAGTTTGAGCCTGAGGACGATATTGTTGGGATTGTTTCGATAGGTGAGTGTTCACCGAGCGAAAGTAGAAGCTTAACGGATTTTACTGATAATGTGGTTTTCTTAAACATGGAATTAATTTCAAATAAATATGATTCAGTGGTAGTTGATTTTGTTCAGGCTGTGGACTCGGTGCTAGATTTCTTTTTGACAACCCAGCATAAAAAAATTGGTTACATTGGTGGCGTAGACCGTGGGAAGACGGATGAGGATCATAGTCCTCGTAAGGATAAGCGGACGATCGCTTTTGAAAATTATCTCATGTCTCATGGGCTATACGATGAAAACTATATATTTTTAGAAAGCTTCGATGTGGAATCGGGTTATAATCAGATGAAAAAGGCAATTGAGACCTATGGTAAAAATTTACCGACTGCTTTTTTTGCGGGGAATGATCCCATTGCAGTTGGAGCTTTGAGGGCGCTTCAAGAGGCGCAAATTAAGGTGCCAGAAGAGGTTGGATTGATCGGTTTTAATGATAGTAGTGTGGCTAAATATGTGTATCCAACGTTAAGTTCTGTCAAAGTTTATACGGAAATTATGGGGGAATCTGGCGTTGAGTTGTTGATTGATAAGCTTCAAAGTAATCGCCGAATCGCGAAAAAATTGACGATTGCCACAAAACTACATTTGAGAGGCAGTACACTAAATCCAGCCTAAGGAAAAGGGTTAATTCTAGTACGTTAGAGTTAGCTCTTTTTTGCGATTAATAAGGACGGATTGAGCGAAGTCAAAACAAAAGGGAAAAAATACTTAACAAATTGCTGATAAATCAGTATAATGGTAAAGGATAACTATAGAATCAGGAAAGAGATGAAGAACATGGGTCGTAAATGGGAAAATATCAAAGAGAAAAAAGCTGCTAAAGAGGGCAAAACTAGCCGTATTTATGCAAAGTTTGGCATTGAAATTTATGTGGCTGCCAAGCAGGGCGAACCAGATCCTCATTTAAATCAAAAATTGCAATTTGTTATTGACCGTGCTAAAACATACAATGTGCCGAAGCATGTCATTGATCGTGCCATTGAAAAGGCTAAAGGAACTGGCGATGAGACTTATTCTGAGCTACGTTATGAAGGCTTTGGGCCAAATGGATCGATGATTATTGTTGATGCCTTAACGAATAATGTTAACCGGACGGCTTCTGATGTGCGTTCTGCCTATGGTAAAAATGGCGGTAATATGGGTGTTAGTGGCGCAGTTGCTTATATGTTTGACAATACGGCTGTTTTTGGTTTTGAAGGTGAAAATAGTGATGAAATTTTTGAATTATTGATGGAGGCTGACATCGAGGTTCGTGATGTATTGGAAGAGGCTGGTCAAGTCATTATTTATGCTGAGCCTGAGGATTTTAATAATGTCCGCAAGGTTTTAAACGAAAATGGCATTACAGAGTTTACTGTGGCGGAATTAGAGATGATGGCTCAAAATGAGGTCACTCTTGAAGGTGAAGATTTAGCTAATTTTGAAAAATTAATTGATGCTTTAGAAGACTTAGACGATGTTCAGCAGGTTCACCACAATGTGGAATTGAATTAGAACTGATTATGGGAGAGAAGAAGAAGCTGGGACATAAAGTCGTTTTGCTCCGAGCAATCTCGAAAAACCCGAACAATCGAAAAATTCGATTGTTCGGGTTTTAAGAAATTGCCGAGAGAGCAGACTTTTGGAGCGCGTTTATCAAACAACATGCGTGAAATAGTAGAAGGGTGAGATTTTTTGTCCCACCCTCTTTTTTTGTTGCCTCTTTAGAAAGATAAAAAAAATTAGAAGCTCCTCTAGGCAATGACTCATTTAGTACAAATAGCAAGACTTCGTAGTTACGATTTTGAGCTTTTTTGTTTGTAAGTTATAATCATTAGGCACACTATAATGAGTGATACAACAACCAGGGCAATTGAGCTGATAAGCTGTATCGGGTCATTAAATAAAAGCGTGAAAGTTGCTAGGACAAGCCACACAACACCTAATAATTGGATGGCTTTGATAGTTGAACTAGTTTGATTCATGAAATCACTCCTCCATATAATGTCCCTATTATAAAGTATAGAAAATAGGAAAGCTAGTGAAAGGTTTAACTAGTTAGGAATTTATTCAGATTTATCAAAGGTGTCGTCGAGTTGAGTGTTAGATCGTTTTTCTTTTTTGAAGGCGTCAATCTCTGTCGCAATTTTTAAATCAAGTAGGTCCTTATGAGTAGCGTTGGAGTAAGTGTCAGTGGCTTCCTCATCAATGGCCAACATGTCATCTACCGCCTCTTTATCCATAAACTGACCTAAAGCAGTTGCCATATCATTGACTTGTCTCATAATAAAATCTTTTTCAAAGTGTGCCATTCATTTTTCAGCTCCTTCATTCATATAAATCTACTTTATCAGAGAATGGATGGCAGGTATATCGGTCTGAGGGATGAGCTGTTGATAAAGTTACATAATAAATGAATGTGTTTGCTAAAAATAGAAAAGGGTGAGACAAAATCTCGCCCTCTTTCTTTTCCCGTATGTTATGTGACAAACGCGCTCGAAAAGTCTGCTCACTACGTTTTACTACGCTACGCTTCGTTGTCCTAAACTTCTAAGCAACTAAAGTTGCAAGCCATCATTCTAAGGGCTAAAGCATTTAGAAGTTGCCATTATTCTTAGCAGTTTACTGCTTAGAGATAAGGGACACTACACGTTGTTTCGTTATCCTAAACACTAAGCAAGTAAACTTGCAAGCCATCATTCTTGGGGCCTTAGCCCTTAGAAATGAGGGACATCGAAGAGAGTTAAGGCTCTTCGATCTCAACAACTTTTAAATGCTAAAGCATTAAGAGTTGCCATTATTCTTAGTGCTTTAGCACTTAGAAATAATGGATATCCAAGTGAAGGCTCGGCAATTTCTCTAAACTCGAGCAATCGAAATTGCCGATTGTTCGA